>WTKB01000245.1 GCA_011524575.1 Aquimarina sp. | reverse complement strand
TAATGGATCAACTCAAAAATTCAATGAAATTTCTAAGTCTGGTAAAATGGTAAATTTATTTAATGCTATTTTATGGGCTCAGAAAATGTAAAAGTAGGTTTTAACCTATTATAAACTTTTTAGTACTCTAAAGACCAATTATAGCAGAAGTCTATAATTGGTCTTTAGAGTTTGATTAAACTCTTGAAGTGTAGATTTTTAAATTAGAAATGAATCCATTAAAATTACCCCTCTTTATAGTTGCTTTTAGTCTATCTTTTTTTTGTAAGTCCCAAGTTGATAAAAACTATTGGCAGCAAAAAGCAGATTACACTATGGATGTAAAAATAAATGTTAAAACACATAGCTATAAGGCTTCTCAAGAACTTACGTATTATAATAATTCTCCAGATACGCTTTCTCGTGTGTTTTATCATTTGTATTACAAGGCTTTTCAACCAGGAAGTGGTATGGATTTACGCTCACAGTCTATTCAAGATCCAGATACAAGAGTAAAAGGACGTATTTCTAAGTTGGATAAAAAAGAGATTGGTGATATTCAAATTCTTTCCTTAAAACAAGACGGAAAACCACTAAATTTTGAAGTTGCGGATACGGTTTTAGAACTAGAATTAGCTACACCTTTGTTGCCTAATTCTAAAACTGTTCTTTCGATGGATTGGAAGGCACAAATTCCTTTGCAAATTCGAAGAACAGGACGAGATAACAAAGAAGGTATAGCACTTTCTATGACGCAATGGTACCCTAAAATTGCGGAGTACGATCACGAGGGATGGCACGCTTATCCGTATTTAGGAAGAGAATTTCATGGAGTTTGGGGAGATTACGATGTCACCCTTACTTTGGATGCTGATTATGTTGTGGCTGGTTCAGGAGTATTACAAAACCCTACCTATTGGCATAAAGGTTACTTGGATTCAAGTACGGATGCTAATGATATAATTATCTCCACAAAAAAACCTAGAAAATTAACTTGGCATTTTATCGCTGAAAATGTTCATGATTTTGCTTGGGCTGCAGATCCCGATTACTTACATGATATCCTAGAAATCTCTAATGACAGGAAATTACATTTTTTTTATAAAAATACCCCTAGCATAAAGGCTAATTGGGAAAAATTACAACCAGTTACAGAAAAACTTTTAGCTTATTTCGAGAAATATATAGGGACCTATCCTTATCCACAATATTCAGTAATACAAGGTGGTGATGGAGGTATGGAGTATGCCATGTGTACATTAATTACAGGAGAACGTTCTTTTGGTAGTTTGGTAGGTGTAACTGCTCATGAGTTGGCTCATAGTTGGTTTCAACATTTACTTGCTACTAACGAATCTAAACATGAATGGATGGACGAAGGTTTTACTACGTATATTTCTTCATTGGCAGTAAATGCAGTTTTAGAAAAAGATAGTACTAAAGCACATCAAAATAGTTACAATACCTATAGGAAATTAGTGAACTCAGGTTTAGAACAACCACAAACCACACACGCCGATAGGTATTCTTGTAATTTTGCGTATGGTGCCTCTGCATATGCAAAAGGAGCTTTGTTTCTAGATCAACTAGGTTATATTGTAGGGGAGGAAGTTTTAGAAGAAATTTTAAAAACTTATTACTCAACTTGGAAGTTTAAACACCCTTCACCTATTAATTTCATTCGTATTGCTGAAAAAAAATCAGGAATGCACTTAGGGTGGTATCTATTGGACTGGACACAGACTTCTAATTTTATCGATTATGGTATAAAATCAGTTGTTTCTCAAAAAAGAAAAACAAGAATTGTTTTAGAAAGAAACGGGGAAATGCCTATGCCTATAGCGTTTCAAGTAGTTTTAAAAAACGGAACGTTTATTAATTATTATATCCCACTTGAAATGCAGCGAGGTGTTAAAGCAACACCAAAAAACGTACAAACGCTAGAAGATTGGTCTTTTGCAGCAACAACCTATTCCATTACCTTAAAAACACCTTTAAAAAATATCAAAAGTATAAAGCTTTTTCCTAGTGAGAATGTTGCTGATATAGATCTTTCTAATAATGTATTTTATACCAATTGATCTTTGAAACCGATATAAAATAAATTGAATTATTTTTTCTTTATACGCATTATAAAAATCAAGCA
>WTKB01000133.1 GCA_011524575.1 Aquimarina sp. | reverse complement strand
TAAATAGAAATATCTCATAGTAATTGTTGTTTGTTATACCAATTATTGGTCTTTAAAATTTAGGTTTTCGCCCCTCAAGAAATGCAGTTACCCCTTCCTTAAAATCAGAGGTATCAAAACAAGCTCCAAAAAGATCTTTTTCTAAGGCATACCCGTCTTTTCTATGAGAATTATAGTGAACAGCCTTTAGTACACTTGTTAAAGCACTTGGACTATTTTTAGCCATACGATCCGCTAGAAGATGTGCTGATTCAAGCAACTTATCACTAAAAGTAACTTCAGTAATAAGCCCATAGTCTAAAGCTTTTGAAGCATCTATCATATCAGCAGTAAGCATCATTTCTAATGCCCTTCCCTTACCTATAATTTCTGGAAGTCTTTGAGTTCCTCCATAACCTGGAATAAGTCCAAGACCCACTTCTGGAAGACCAAATTTTGCATTACTACTTGCAATTCTTACTGTTGAAGCTAATGCTAGTTCTAAACCACCTCCAAGAGCAAATCCATTAATCGCTGCAATAATTGGTTTAGGATAATTTTCTATAAAATCAAAAATACTTGTTTGTCCTTGTTCAGCAAGTTCTTTACCTTGTTTGGCATTAAAATGTGCAAACTCTTTAATATCTGCACCAGCTACAAAAGCTTTAGAACCAGACCCTGTAATAATAACTACTCGTATTTGGGTATCACTAAGGGCTTGTAAAAGTGCTTCTCGAATCTCCTTTAACGTAATTGTATTTAAGGCATTAAGTTGTTTAGGACGTACTATGGTTAGTACAGCAGTATGTTTTTGAGTTTGATATTCTAAGAATTGAAAAGTTTTCATTGATTATTTTTTTTGATATAAGGGAATAATTACTTTAAAAGTACTACCAACATGAAGCTTAGAATTCAAAACAACACGACCATTGTATATTTCTAAAATACTTTTAACCATAGCAAGTCCTAGACCCATACCACTGGTTTTGGTAGTAAAATTAGGTTCAAATATTTTCTCTTGATCAGCTGCTGAAATTCCTACTCCATTGTCTGATACTGTAATATAAGCATACCTATCATCTTTTAAAATTTGTAACTGTACCTTTAAATTTTGTTTTGAAGGGTCAACAGCTTGTAAGGCATTTTTCACAAGGTTAGTAACAATGCGTAAAAGTTGACTTTTATCAAAATAAATTTCAACATCTTCAGAGAAAGGTGTAAATGAAATATTAGAATCTGAAAAAATATCCAACCCTGATTGTACTTCCGTATTAATTTCCAAGACTTGTTCGTGTTGTTTAGGCATTTTCGCAAAATTTGAAAAAGCAGAAGCAATAGCACTTAGCGTATCTATTTGATCAATAAGTGTTTTACTATATTCCTTCACCTTAACTATAATATTAGGATCTTCAGGATTAAAGCGACGTTCAAAACTTTGTACAGTAAGACGCATGGGGGTTAGTGGATTTTTAATTTCATGAGCAACTTGTTTAGCCATTTCTCGCCATGCAGATTCTCGCTCACTTTTTGCTAGTTTTTGAGCACTTTCTTCCAATTTATCTATCATCTCATTATAGGCTTTAATAAGTACAGATACTTCTTTACTGGTATTTTTTATATCAATCTTTTTATTTTGTTTATCAATACGTGTTTGATAAATATTTTCTACAATGGTTTTAATAGAACGGGTAATATAATTTGAAAGTAAATAAGCAACTCCAATAGACACTACTAACATAAATAGGCTAACTCGTAATAAATTATTTAAAAAAGATTTAATATCTCTTTCTAATAATTTATCATTTTGAAGATAAGGGAGATTTAAAATGGCAAGAGGTTTAAATTTAGCATCTGTAATTACCGTGTATAAAGACTTATAATGCTCTCCTTCCTTATTGTAATTAACTACAAACCTTTTATTTGGAGCATCATTAACTTCAGAAATCACAAAATCAGGAATACCTTGTGTAATGGTATCTCTTACAATAGATCTGTTTGTTCTAATAAGTAAATCACCATTGAGATCATACATTACAATAGGCATTTGGTGAATTTCTGAAAGTTCATAAATGCGATTATTCTCCTTAAATATCAAGGGAACTTTTTCAGTAATTACAGGATAGGTTGTACGCTTTAGGATGTAATCAATATTTTGGCGAATCGAAAGTTCTTTACGTATTAATCTTTTTTGATGAAATAATTCTGCTTCATTTTTATAACTATAAGCTGTAACGCCTGCTATTAATATAGAAGCAAAAAACACCAATAGTAGCATAGCAAAAAAAAGCTGTACTTGTAGAGATAAGGAACGCTTAAACATACATTATATTTTCTTCAAAAATTATAATACTAATTGAGAGCTTGTTTAAAATACAAAAAAAAGTTCATTAGCATTTTTAAAACACCAATGAACTTTTTAAATAATAATCCAGTTATATCTTGGATATATTATTCTACTTTAGAACTATTTTATTATTTATTTGTAGCGTAAAGCTTTGATACTTCCGACCAATTAATAACATTAAAAAATGCCTCTAAATAATCTGGTCTTCGGTTTTGGTAGTTTAAATAATAAGCATGTTCCCAAACATCTACTCCAAGAATAGGAGTACCTTCGCAAGCAATATTTGGCATTAAAGGGTTATCCTGATTTGCTGTAGCACAAACCTCTAACTTACCCCCTGGGAGTACACAAAGCCATGCCCATCCTGATCCAAACTGAGTTGCTGCCGCCTTTTTAAAAATTTCTTTAAAAGCTTCAAAAGAACCAAAAGCAGTAGTAATAGCAGCTGCAAGTTCTCCTTCTGGAGCACCACCACCATCAGCACTCATAACACTCCAAAATAAAGAATGATTGTAAAATCCACCACCGTTATTTCTAACAGCTTTGTTATCTTTATCTAGGTTGATTAAAATGTTCTCGATAGTTTTCCCCTCTAAATCTGTACCTTCAATAGCAGCATTTAATTTAGTGGTATATCCATTATGATGTTTGCTATAGTGGATTTCCATAGTACGTGCATCAATATGCGGCTCTAAAGCATCATAGGCATAAGGTAATTTTGGTAATTCAAAAGCCATAATATCTGTTATTTTTGTGATAAATTTTATCCAAATTTAATAAATATTAGTTGTAAACTTACAGAACCCATCTTGACTTTTTCTTTTTTTAAATCAAGATAGGTTTATAATTCTTAAAAAACGATCTAAAACGCACCATTGGAAAATACAGCAACACTTACCGTATATAATGCAGGTGCAGGTTCTGGTAAAACTTATGCCGTAGTTAAACGTTACCTTTTACAGATTCTATCTAATCATTCGACCTCTTATTACCAACAGATTCTTGCTATTACTTTTACAAATAAAGCTGTAGAGGAAATGAAATCTAGATTACTTGCTAGTCTGTATGAGTTTTCATCTTTAAATATAGCTAAAGAGCAACCTTCAGGAATGTTTCTAGAGATTCAACAACAATTAGATATAGATAGTACTGATCTACAAAAACGTGCGAGGGTCATTCTTCATTATTTACTTCATAATTACAGTAGATTTCATGTACAAACCATTGATAAATTCACACAGGCATTAATTCGTAGTTTTGCATATGACCTAGGGCTTACTCCAAACTTTGAAGTTGAACTTAACACCCAGTATTATCTTGAAAAAACTATTGACCGTTTAATTACGCAAGTAGGAAAAGATAAAGCACTTACAAATAGCGTACTATCTTTCACATTTTCTCATATTGATAGCGATACTTCATGGAACTTAAAAGCTTTACTTTTAGAGGTTAGTAAAGTTTTATTTAACGAGGAAGACACCCCCTATTTTAAAGATTTATCGAATCATGATGCTATTGATTTTTCAAGTTTAAATAAACAATTAATAGCACTTCAGAAAGAAAACACAGAAAAGTCTCAAAAAGTTGCTTCACAACTGCTTTCTATTTTTGAAGATTTTGGAATCCGTAATGATTTTACTAGAAATTCTATTCCAAACTATTTTGTTAAAATTGAAAAGAATACTCCTGTTGATTTCTCTGCCTCATGGCAAAAAAATATTTCAACAACAAAATTTTACGCACAAAAAACACCAGAAGAATCTAAAAATAAAATAGATAAATTACGACCTGAAATTGAAAAAGGTTTCTTACTAACTAAAAAATGGTATCTAGAAAATCAATTATACCAACTTATTTTAAAAAATAACATTCCAGTATCTTTATTAAAAGCAGTAAAAAAAAATTTAGACCAACTAAAAAAAGAAGATGGTCTATTATTTATTTCTGATTTTAATGAAATAATTTCAAATACTCTAAAAGAACAACCTGCTCCGTTTATCTATGAGCGACTTGCGGTTTGGTATAAAGATTTTTTTATTGATGAGTTTCAAGATACCTCTGCATTACAATGGCAGAACCTAATACCACTTTGTCATCATTCTATGTCATCAGTATTAGACACCAATACAAAAGGCTCTCTTACTATTGTTGGAGATGCAAAACAAGCTATTTATAGGTGGCGAGGTGGAAAGGCAGAACAATTTATGGCACTTGGAGATGGAAAACATCCTTTTATTGGTGCTCATTTTAAATTAGAAACTCTAAAAACTAATTATAGAAGTAAAAAAAACATTGTTGATTTTACGAACTCATTTTTTACTTTTCTAGCAGGTTACTTTTCTATCGATTCTTACAAACAACTGTTTATAGATGGAAATAAACAAGCTAGTTATTCCCAAAGTGATGGATATGTTGAAATTAGTTTCATAGAAGGTAATCATAAAGAAGAACGTGATATTGCATACAGCAATCGTACTTTAGAAATTATACAAAACCTAGTACAAAAAGGACATGAACTAAGAGATATTTGTGTGCTTACACGTAAAAATAAAGAAGCACAATGTATTGCAGAATACCTCTCAAAAAATAATATACCTGTGATTTCTTCTGAAGCATTACAAATACAAAACTCAGATGAATTACATTTACTCCTAAGCTGGGTAAATTATTTACAAAACACTTTTAATTCGGAGTTAAAACACCTGTTTTTAGAACAATTTATACTTCAACATAAAAGCCAAATTACAGACATACACACCTTTTTGAGTACCATGCAAGATTTTGAATTTGAATTTCTATGTACTCAATTACAAGCTTTTGGTGTGTTTTTTGACTATGAACATTACACCTCTTTACCTATTTATTCGGCTTTTGAATATGTAATTACAAGTTTTAAAATTGATTATTCTGTAAACATGTTATTCTTTATGAATATCGTATATGAATACCAACAGCAACAAAATAAGGGAGTTGTTGATTTCTTAGAACAATGGGAGGAACAAAAAGAAAGATTGAGTCTTTCTATTAGTTTAGGGAATATTTCAGCAGTTCAAATCATGACTATTCACAAATCTAAAGGTCTAGAATTTCCAATAGTTATTTATCCTTATGCAGATACACCTATTTATAAAAATCAACCTAAAAATATTTGGTTATCTCCTAGTGAACTTCAGTTAGAAGTACCTTTCAAATTTTTATATACTCGATTTCAAAAAAAAGTGTATCAAAACCACTCCAACTACACCAAACAAATTTGTAATACTACAGATGCTTATCTAGAACTGGATAATTACAATACACTTTATGTAGCCCTTACAAGAGCTGAAAAAAAACTTTTTATCATCAGTCATCAAAAGAAAAAGACAAAAACTACAAGTACTAATTTAAGTAACTTAACCTTTTCACAACTTTTTGAGCACTATTTAAACCAAGAGTCTTTAGGTTTTCAAAAACAATGTCCTCAATTATTTAAATTTGGAAATTTTGAGGTAAAATCAAAGGCATCAAACACGAACTTCACAAAACAGAAATTAATCGCTCAAAAATCACAATATCAACATAAAAAAAAGCAAATTAAACTGGTTGTTAGAACAAGTCCAGAGGGAAATTCAAAGATTGATTTTGGAATTAGTATTCACAAAATTTTGTCAGAAATTTTTGAAGTAAAGGATATTCCAATAAAAATGAAGAAGTACAAAAAAACATTAGAACTTCTTGGAATACAAATAACAAATCTAGAAAAACAATTAATGGAATTAACCCAATATACGGACTTTAAGGATTTATTTTGCAACGAAAATCAAATTTTTAATGAACGAGAGTTTTGGTACCAGAATGAAATTTTTAGACCTGATAGGGTGGAGATAACTCCTAACAAAAATGTATATATCATTGACTATAAAACAGGAAAAGAAGATTTGAAAAACCAACACCAACTTTTAAATTATCAAGCGATCTTTAAAGATATGGGCTATTCCAAAATTCATTTATATATAGTATATTTGGGGGAAGTTTTAGAAATTGTACCTGTTTCTAAAAGACGCTAACACTTTAAAGTACAAACAAAGCAGTATATCGGAAAATACCATAAAAAAAAAAGGGGTTTATAAATTATATCTTAAATAACCTTTTAAATTTGTTGATCAATTCATTTTAAAAAAAAATAAGAATTAATTCTAGTTACATTAATATGAAAAATTTCAGAAAATTTTTGGCTGTTTCAGCACTGGGGTTAGCCTTCAGCTCAGCAACAGCACAAGATCAAAACCATCCATGGACTATTTCTATTGGAGCAAATGCAGTTGATTTCTTTAATGAAGATCGTGTAAACCTTTTAGACTTAGAGGATGCAAATATGATCCCTGCAATTTCTAAAATTAGTGTAGAAAGATATGTTGGAAAAAACCTTACTGTAGGTTTATCTGGTAGTCTAAACAAAATTGAAAAAGTAGGTTGGCAACCAAACAACACTCTAGAAATGCCAGTTGAAATTGAAGATCAATCTTACTTTTCTGCTGATGCACTCTTAAGATATAACTTCAGATCTCAAATTGATAAATTATTCAATACTGAAAATGCTGTTGTAGATCCATTCGCAGGAATTGGAGCTGGATACCACTGGATTGAAGATGAAGGTCGTTTTACTGGAAATTTAGTAATCGGATCTGATTTTTGGATCACTGATAACTTTGCCTTTACACTGCAAGCTATGTACAAAGGTGTAGTATCAGAATACAATACAGCAGAAGAAAACATCCCTGCTACCCTTGATGATAATGGTGGAAGTTATAGTTACCAGTCATCTCACGCACAGTATTCTGCAGGAGTTAAGTTTGCTTTCGGAGGTATGGATACTGATGGCGATGGTATTTCTGATAAAAAAGACGAGTGTCCAGAAGTTGCTGGTTTAAAAGAATTTAACGGATGTCCTGATACTGACGGTGATGGTATTAAAGATGCAGATGACGCATGTCCTACAGTATATGGACCAACTGAAACTAATGGATGTCCTGATGCAGACGGTGACAATGTACTAGATAAAGATGATAAGTGTCCTAACGTAGCTGGTTTAGCATCACTTAATGGATGCCCTGATAGTGATAGAGACGGTATTGCAGACAAAGATGACAAGTGTCCTAAAATTGCAGGTCCTAGAGCAAACTCAGGTTGCCCTTACGTAGATTCTGATAAAGATGGTGTATTAGATAAGGATGATAAGTGTCCTAAAGTTCCTGGAGTACTTTCAAACAATGGATGTCCAGAGATTAAGAAACCTGTTGTACCTGTTTCCAAGCCTGTTACTTATGAAGTTCAAAAAACTTTAAATGATTATGCAAAAACAATTTTGTTTGATACAGGTAAATCAACTATTAAGAACCAATCTAGGGCAATTTTACTAGACATTACTTCTATTTTAAGTGAGTATCCTAATGCTAAGTTCAGTGTTGAAGGATATACTGATAGTGTAGGTAGCGCAACTTCTAACTTAAGACTTTCTAAAAACAGAGCGCAAGCTGTTAAGAATTACTTAATATCTAAAGGAATTGCAAGTTCTCGTTTAACTTCTAACGGATATGGAGAAGATAAGCCGATTGCAACAAATAGTACTGCTGCTGGTAGAAAATTAAACCGTAGAGTTGAAATTAACTTAGTGAAATAACTCATTCATTTCACACACACAAAAAGGCTATTTAGAAAGTTTTCTAAATAGCCTTTTTTTATGGTATATCTTTACTATCAAATCGTAAGATTGACAAAATATTTGTTTTTTTGTGGTAATCTTTTTGTTTCCCCTTAAGTCTTATGTATTTTTATTTTTTTTATGCAAGAAAATCAAATTAGACAGTTCAAAGCTGCATTACAAAATTCGAAAAAAGCCGTTATTATTCCTCACAAAAACCCTGATGGCGATGCTATAGGTTCTTGTGTAGGCCTGCAAAAATATTTAGCTACTCAAAATTGTGAAGCGGTTGTAATTGCACCAAATGCTTTTCCTGATTTTTTGAACCATGTTCCAGAAAGTAATGAGATACTTATTTTTGAATACGAAGATCGAAATAAAATAATAGAATTAGTCCAAGAGGCTGATTTGGTATGGACTTTAGATTTTAATGACCTTTCTAGATGTGGAGGATTAGCTCCTATTTTAGAAAAATATGCCAAAAAATTCGCAATGATTGATCATCACACTTACCCTAGTAACTACGCAGGTGAGCTTACTTATAGTGATGTGAGCATGAGTTCTACTTGTCAGATGGTGTATCATTTTATAGAAATGATGGAAGACTTACCATTGATTGATAAAGATATGGCAAGCTGCATTTATACAGGTATTTTAACGGATACGGGTTCTTTTCGCTACCGTTCTACAACGAGTACTACACATCGTATCATAGCACACCTGATTGATATTGGAGTAGATAATAGCCAAATACATGCTCAAATTTACGATACAAATTCCTATGACAGACTTCGTTTAAAAGCACTTGCTATTAACAACTTAGTTATTTTAAAGGATTTTAAAACTGCTTATATCACGCTTTCACAAAAAGAGTTAAATATACATTCTTATAAGAAAGGAGATACCGATGGTTTTGTAAATATGGGACTTTCTATAAAGGGAGTAGAATTTGCTGTACTTTTTACAGAAGATGAAAAAGAAGGAATTATCAAAATATCATTCCGTTCAAAAGGTCATTTTAAAGTTAATGAATTTGCAAGTGCTCATTTTGAAGGTGGAGGACATCAGAATGCTTCTGGCGGTCGTAGTCTTTTAAGTTTAAACGAAACGGTAACAAAATTCAAATCTTTATTACCAAAATATCAACAAAAAATACTTGAATCGTAACCTATATGTTTTCCTTTTTTTTGAAAAAACACTTTAATAAAATATTCATTGCAGGTATTGGGTTGCTATTTTTGAATAGTTGTCAAGAGCAAAACCCAAGACCCCCTATTTCAAGAAAATCTCATGATTCGCTTAAAACCTCTATTGTAATGAGTAAGCAAATTAAAGATTATGAAGAAAGTTTGATTTTAAATTATATCAAAAAAGATAGTACACATACTTATAAAAAATCTGGTAGTGGTTTTTGGTACACAGTACTTACTACAGGTATTTCTACTAATAAAAAACCAGTATTTGAAGATGTAGTAAATTTTGAATATAATATCAAAACAATGGACAACCAAATACTTTACAGTAAAAAAGAACTAGGTGTTCAAAATTATGTAATGGATAAACAAATGCTATTTACTGGGCTCAGGGAAGGTTTAAAGTTACTAAATGAAGGAGAATCTGCACGATTTTTATTTCCATCTATAAAAGCCTATGGTTATTTTGGAGATGAAAAAAAAATAACCTCAAATATGCCTTTAATCTCTGAGGTAAGTGTACATACTGTACTCAAAATAAAAAATAAACACTAAAATTAATTTTAATAATTCTATTACAATGAAACATTTTTTAGTAGCTCTTGTAGCACTTTTTCTATCGTTAACTTCGTGTGATGATAAATATAAAGATTTCCCTGACGGAATCTATGCAGAATTAAATACCACTAAAGGAACTGCAATTGTACAACTCAAGCACGAACAAACACCACTTACTGTGGCAAATTTTATTGCTCTTTCTGAAGGAACTCACACAGAAGTAGATAGTGTGTATACAGGTAAAAAATTCTATGATAATTTAACTTTTCATAGAGTTATTAAAGATTTCATGATACAAGGAGGAGACCCTAAAGGTAATGGTACTGGAAATCCTGGATACCGTTTTGCAGATGAAATTGTAGATTCTTTACAGCACAGTAAAAAGGGGATTTTATCTATGGCAAACTCTGGACCTGAAACTAATGGGAGTCAGTTTTTTATTACTTTGAAAGCAACACCATGGCTTAATGGTAAACATACCGTTTTTGGTGAAGTAGTACAAGGTATAGAAGTAATCGATTCTATAGGTGCTGTCAAAACTATCAAACCTGGAGATAAACCAGAACAAGAAGTTAAATTGAATAGTGTTACCATTTACCGTAAAGGAAAAATTGCCGAAGCCTTTGATGCTCCTAAAGTATTTGAGCGTGAAACAGGTAAAATTGCTAAACAAAAAGTAGCCAAAGAGGCTAAAGCTAAAGCTTTAGCTAAGGTAACTAAAGTAAAATTAGATAATGCTTTAAAAGATGCAGAAACAAAAAAATCAGGTCTTAAAGTTGCTTTTGAGCAAAAAGGTACAGGACAAAAATTAACCTCTAAAGACAAAGTAGGTGTATTTTACGCAGGATATTTAACAGATGGGACATTATTTGATACTAATATTCTCGAAATTGCAAAATCTACAGGTACTTTTGATCAGCGTCGTATGAATGGTGGCGGATATAACCCAATGCCAGTACCTTATTCTGATAAAGCACCTATGATTCCTGGTTTTAAACAAGGGATTCTTTCTATGGAAAAAATAGGAGATAAAGCCGTATTTTATATTCCTTCGGAATTAGGTTACGGTAACAGAGGTGGTGGACCTATTCCTCCTAATTCAGATTTAATTTTTAAAGTTGAATTTAAAGAAATCGTGAAATAAGAGCTTGTTTAAAGTTATTCATTAGAATTAGAATTATTATTCTAATTAAAAAATCCCCGATAAATACTTTGTATTTATCGGGGATTTTTTTATCAAATTCAAAGATTAATTGGTATTATGCCTCTGGACTTGGGTCATCATTTTCAGTATCTGTATCTTTTTGTTCATAATCTAACGTAAGACGCTTTTTAGGAGAATCAGAAGAAGGTAATTTTGATGAATTATTTTCTTTCATAGATTCCCCTATTTGATTTGACGCAGCAAAAGAAGCAATCATGTTATTAAGCATATCACTTCCTGCTTGTGGGGTATTAGGAAGTAAAATAAGATTACTATTTGATCGTTCTCCTACAGATTGTAAGGTGTCGTAATGCTGTGTTACTACAATTAAAGCAGATGCCTCTTGAGAATTGATTCCCACACGATTTAAAACATCAACAGACTCTTCTAAACCTCTAGCAATTTCACGTCTTTGATCTGCAATACCCTGCCCTTGTAAACGTTTACTTTCTGCTTCTGCTTTGGCTTTTTCTACAATTAAAATACGTTGTGCATCTCCTTCATATTGAGCTGCTATTTTCTCACGTTCCGCAGCATTGATACGGTTCATAGCTTGTTTTACTTGCTCATCAGGATCAATATCTGTCACTAAAGTTTTAATGATATCATAGCCATATTCAATCATAGAATCGTTAAGTTCATTCTTTACCGCAATAGCAATATGATCTTTACGCTCAAAAACATCATCTAATTTCATTTTTGGCACTTCGGCACGTACCACATCAAATACATAAGAAGTAATCTGTTCGTGTGGGTAATCGAGTTTATAAAAAGCTTCATATACTTTTTCTCGAATCACTTTATACTGTACCGATACTTTGGTACGTACAAATACATCATCTTTGGTTTTAGTCTCGATCATCACATCAAGTTGCTGAATTTTTAAACTCACCTTTCCTGCGATTTTATCGATATAAGGAATTTTAAAATGTAAACCTGATTGACGAATACTCTCAAATTTACCAAAACGTTCTATAATAGCTGCACGCTGTTGTTTAACCGTAAAAACACCACTAACAAAAATAAAAATTCCTAGTATTGCAAGTATGGGTAAAATAGGGAAATCTTCAATTAACATAAAAAAGTTTAAAAGTTAGACTAATTGGTATAAGAGCTTAGAGCTTGTTTAAAGGGAATACAAACTGTAATTCAAAAGTTTAAGGTTTTGGTTTACTTTTAAATGATGCGTATATCGAGATATATAAATCTTTTTAAAGTGATCCAAGTTCTTAAAATTTTGAATTACAGGAAGTAGTGAGTTTAAACAAGCTCTTATTTAAAACAAGCTCTTATACATTTTTATAAGTTACAAAATTTTTGATACGTGCTATCGAATTTTCTTTTCCGATTAAAGCACAGATTTCAAAAACATCAGGACCACTTAAGCTTCCTACTAAAGCTACTCTTAAAGGCATCATAATTTTGCCCAAACCTATTTCTGCAGTTTTTGCCCAAGATTTTATTTCTTGTGCGGTATTTTCTGCTGTAAAATCAGTAACTAATTCTAATTGTTGAATTAAAAGATCAAGAACCTTAACAGTATCCGTTTTCCAAACTTTTTTAACAGCTTTAGCATCATAAATAGTTGGTGTTTCAAAAAAGAAATGTGATTGCTGCCAAAGATCATCTGTAAAAATAAGACGTTCTTTCACTAAAGAAACCACATGAGAAATATTTAAATCTGTTTGGATATTTTTAGTTTCTAAAAGTGTTTTTAAGTGTTGAGAAAGTTCCTGAGTAGACTTTTGTTGAATGTGTTGCTGTTGAAACCATTTGTTTTTTTCAGGATCAAACTTTGCTCCTGATTTATTTACTCGATTTAAATCAAAGGAAGTAATGAGTTCTTCTAGGCTAAATACTTCTTTTTCTGTACCTGGATTCCAACCCAAGAGTGCCATAAAATTAAGTACTGCTTCTGGATAAAAACCTTCTTCTCTATACCCCATAGATACTTTATTATCAGCATCGATCCATTGCAATGGAAATACAGGAAATCCTAACTTATCCCCGTCTCTTTTACTGAGCTTCCCCTTACCAACAGGTTTTAATATAAGTGGTAAATGTGCAAATTCTGGTGCTTGCCACCCAAAAGCTTCATAAAGTAACACATGTAACGCTAAAGAAGGTAACCATTCCTCTCCTCGAATTACATGGGTAATTTGCATTAAATGGTCATCTACTATATTTGCCAAATGATAAGTAGGCATACCATCACTTTTAAATAAAATTTTATCATCAAGTGTATTTGTATCTACTTGTATTTCTCCACGAATCTGATCTTTTAAACAAAGAATACGTGCTTGTGGCGTTTTAAATCTTACCACATATTTCTCCTGATTTTGAAGTTTTTCAGTAACTTTTTCTTTAGAAAGTGTTAAAGAATTTTGTAATGTAGAACGTGTCGCATGATTGTACATAAACTTTTGTTTCTGAGCCTCAGCTTCATTACGAAGTTTATCTAATTCATCGGGGGTATCAAAAGCGTAATATGCCCATCCAGAAGCAATAAGTTTTTCTATATATTCTTTATACAAAGCTTTACGTTCACTTTGTTTATAAGGCCCATAACTTCCTTCTTTTCCAGGACCTTCATCATAATCAATACCACACCATTTTAGGCTTTCTTTTATATAAGTTTCGGCTTTAGGAACAAAACGTGTTTGGTCGGTATCTTCAATACGAAGTATAAAAGTTCCTTGATGTTTTTTAGCAAATAAATAATTATATAATGCTGTTCGCAGACCTCCAATATGTAAAGGTCCTGTTGGACTTGGGGCAAAACGTACTCTTACTGCTGAAGAAGTGTTCATAAATAACAAATAAAATTTAAAAATTAAGGATAATTAATTAGAGCTTGTTTAAAAAAAATTAACTTTTTATACTTTCCTCTACTATTTCTACAGGTTTTTGTAAAAACTCTAAAAGTACCTCATTGAGCTTACTAGGAGCTTCTAAATGACTCATATGCCCGCCTTCTAAAATAATATGTTTGGATTTGGTAAGCATCGCTTCATATTTTGAAGCTTCTAAAGGTATTATAGTATCTTTTCTTCCAGAAATAATCAATTTTGGCCCTATAAAAGATTGCAATACAGCAACATGATCTAACTTTGATTTCATTCCTAAAAGTGAAGCTATAATCGATTCATCCGTCATTTTTAATGACTTTGACAATAAATTTTGTATTTCTACTTGAAGTTCTTGAGCTTTATCTGGTGAGAAAAGTTGCATAATACCTGTACGAATATATAACTCCTTTTGTCCCTTTTCGATAAGATCTATTGCACGAAGTCTATTCATTTTCTTTTCTTGGGAATCTCTACGAGAAGTAGAATTAAGAAGCACTAAGTGCTGTACTTGAAACCTCCCTGTCTTCTCCATAGCCAGTGCTATATATCCACCCATTGAATGCCCTATCAAAGAAAAAGTATCTATATTTAAATGCTCTAAAACGGCTTCTACTCCATTAGCATGTAATAACATGGAGTGATGAGGTTGTACATTATCAGATGCTCCATGCCCTAAAAGATCCACACAAATATTTGTAAAATAGGCATCAAAAACTTCAAGTTGTTTATGCCATATAGATTTATCTTCCATGAAACCATGTAGCCAAACCACTACAGGACCTTTTCCTGAGATGGAATAGGCAACTTCTTGATTTAAATAAGCAACTTTATGTGTTTCCATAAATAGTAGTAATTGTATTTTTTAATCTCTTTTTTTGCTATTTTTCATTCATAAGCGATTCTATTTCATCGGGATTAATTGGGATACTAGCCATTAAATTTAAAGGTGCTCCATTCTTTTGAATGACAATATCATCTTCTAGTCTAAAGCCCATTTTCTCTTCAGGGATATAAATACCAGGTTCTACGGTAAGCACCATATTCTCTTGCATAGGTTCACTTCGAAGTCCATAATCATGCGTATCAAGTCCTAGGAAATGAGAATTTCCATGCATGAAATACTTTCGAAAGGCAGGAGCTTTTGGTGAGGCTATTTGTAAATCATATTTCGTAAGTAATTTTAAATCCATTAAAGCTGCTGTCATATATTCGCCAACTTCTTTGTTATAATCATCCCAAGTAATTCCTGGTTGTAACAAAGCTGTTGTTTGGTCTTTGACTTTAAGTAATGCTTTATAAACTTGTTTTTGTCTCTTAGTAAACCTACCTGATACAGGTACTACTCGTGTGAGATCACTGGAGTACCTAGCATAAGCAGCAGCTACATCCATAAGAATAAGTTCTCCTGTTTTACACTGTTTATTATTTAAAACATAATGTAAAATATTGGCATTTTCACCTGAAGCAATGATAGGGCTATAAGCAAAACCATCTGCTCTATTTTTTATAAATTCATAAGATAGTGCAGCTTCAATTTCATATTCCCAAATTCCTGGTTGTACTATTGATAAAATACGTCTGAAACCTATTTCTGTGATAGCACAAGCTTGTTTTAAAGCTTCGATTTCTTCAGGTTCTTTTATTGCCCTTATTTTATGAAGTATGGAATTACTTTGTTTATAACTGTGATTGGGAAATTCTTTTTTACAGCGTAATATAAATCGATCTTCACGAGTTTGAGTAAGCGTACTAGCTCTAGAGTGCTCATTTTGATTGATATAAATATGTTTAGCTTGTCGTGCTACTTCTTTAAAAATAGTATCAAACTCCTCTAACCAATAAATATTTTGTATTCCCGTACGTTCTCGAGCTTCTTCTTTAGATAATTTAGCACCCTCCCATACAGCAATAAGTGGACTGGTTTTTTTTACAAAAACCATTTCTTTAAACTCTTTTTGTTGAGCATCAGGAAAAAGTATTAAAATAGAAGCTTCCTGGTCTAAACCACTTAAATAGTAAATATCACGGTGTTGTGCAAATGGAAGTGTTGAATCAGCACTAATCGGATAAATATCATTACTATTAAAAACAGCCATACTTTCTGGTAAAAGTGCGGCTGTAAACTTAGCTCTATTTTTAATAAATAAAGATGCAGGTAGTGGAGTATATCTCATAAAGTCATAAAATAATAAAAAATAAAATAGCAGGTTTTACCATTTATAATATACTTACTTTGAGTTAACTTATAATTAAAAATTTACAAAATGTCTTTCAATTCCAAACGAATTTGCTGAGCAATGGATTCAAACTCTTCTGGGGTAAGTTTAACTTTTGTAGCGAAACTCACATCAGAAATCTGATCGATAGCTATTAAATGCACATGAGCATGGGGAACTTCTAAACCTATAACACTCATTGCAACACGTTCACAAGTAAGTACATTTTGCATCGCCTTAGCAATTTTTTTAGAAAATGATAATAATCCTAAATAAACATCCTCTTCTAAATCAAAAAGATTATCTACTTCTTTTTTAGGTACACAAAGGGTATGTCCTTTAGTATTGGGGTTGATATCTAAAAAAGCATAATAATCTGGAGTTTCTGCAATTTTGTAACTAGGAATTGTACCATTAATAATTTTAGTAAATAGCGTTGCCATATTTTTTATACTATAAATTAATCTCGAGTAATAGAAATAATATCAAACTTCATTACACCTCTTGGTGCTTCAATTTCTGCAACATCTCCTTCTTTTTTACCAAGTAATCCTTTACCAATAGGAGAATCTACAGAAATTTTACCACTCGCTAAATCAGCCTCACTTTGTGCTACAAGTTTATAAGTCATTTCTGCTTTATTAACTTGATTTCTAATTGTAACCGTTGAATGAATTAAAACTTTAGAGGTGTCTAATTGAGATTCATCAATAAGGCGTGCATTAGCTAGGATCTGTTCCATTTTAGAGATCTCCATTTCAAGCATACCCTGTGCTTCTTTAGCAGCATCATATTCGGCATTTTCACTTAAATCGCCTTTGTCTCTAGCCTCAGCAATAGCATCTGAAGCCTTAGGGCGTTCTACGTCTCTTAGATGGTTTAATTCATCTCGTAATTTTTGTAGCCCTTCCTTGGTGTAATAAGAAACTTTACTCATGTGTGTATTTGAATTAAAAAAATAAAAACCCAATACTTTTAAAGTATGGGGGAATGAGAGTTAAAATAATTCCAATATATAATTGGTATCAGAACTTGAATCACTTTTAAAAGAACTCACATATCTCTAGGTATGCTCATCATTTAAAAGTAATCCAAAACCTTAAACTTTTAAATTACAGTTTACATTTAGTTTAAACAAGCTCTAAATTCTGAAATAGGAATACAATTTACGGTATTTTTTTAGGAGTCTCCAAATAATACCTTTTAATGTTTTAATTTACCCTAATAAATCATTTACTTTTCCTTGCTAAGAGCTTGTTTAAACTCACCACTTCCTGTAATCCAAAATTTTAAGAACTTGGATCACTTTAAAAGGATTTACATATCTCGATATGGGCATCATTTAAAAGTAAACCGAAACCTTAAACTTTTGAATTACAGTTTGTATTTAGTTTAAACAAGCTCTAACAAATTAATCCAATGTGAAGGTATAACCCAAAACCATATTTTCTTGTAAAAACCAAAATTTTTGTGAAGCCTTATGATTCGAATAGCTTCCTGTGCGAATATCTGGCATATTTATAAAACCAGCTTTAATCTCGAATTGTAAAAGTAGGTGTTTAAAAAAAGTAAATTTTAAAGCAGTAACACCACTTAATCCATAACCTGAAATATGAAAATCATCATATAAAAGTTGATTGAATAACTGGGCACGTGTTTTAGGAAATAATACCCCTAAACCAAAACCATTAACCGTATACATTTTAAAAGCTTTTTTAGAAAGTATTTCGTGGTGTTTACGCATTTCAAAATTGATATAATTTAATCCATCAGTATGTTCATATTGTAAAAAATCTGAGGTAAGCACAATATCATCATTGTAATAGCTTCCTTTATAAGGCGTATCTGGGGTATTAATTACTCCTGACAGGGTAGCTGTACTGTTTTGCAATAGCACATATTTCATGTGATCAATCCCTAAGGAGTATTCCCAGTCATTTTTAGTAATCATTCCTATTCTAAAATTATATTGAGGAATAGTCATATTTGCAGGATTTAAATATTTATCCACACTAAATTTAGATTGACGGTCTGTAGCTCTGGCATTTTCTAGAGTAAAACTATAATCAGGACCTCTAAAACTAATATCAGATTTAGAATATTGAGAAAAATTCCAGCCCCAATAGGTGTAAAATGCTGTTTTTTTAGTTCTTTTGGGTTTTAGAAACTCTTGAGCTTGTAAAGAGCTAAAGTTTAAAAACATTCCGATTACTACTAAAAAAGTGGTATATTTTTTTTTGATAAAGAAAGCTATTATTGAACTTTTCATAACTAATCGAGTAAATTTTTTATATGAATTCAGACTACAAATCTCTTAATTTTATAGAACAAATTATAGAAGATGACCTAAAAGAAAATTATAATATTGATAATTTGCGTTTTCGTTTCCCGCCAGAACCCAATGGTTATTTACATATTGGTCACTTAAAAGCTATTGCTATTAGCTTTGGGCTAGGAAAGCAGTATAACGCACCTGTTAATCTAAGATTTGATGACACCAATCCAACCAAAGAAGATCAGGAATATGTAGATGCCATTAAACGAGATGTGAAATGGTTAGGGTATCAATGGGCTGAGGAATGCTATACTTCTGATTATTTTGAACAACTTTATGTTTGGGCTTTAGAGCTTATTAAAAAAGGAAAAGCTTATATAGACTCTCAAACTAGTGAGCAAATGGCTTCACAAAAAGGGACTCCTACTTCTATAGGAACACATAGTCCTTTTAGAGACCGTAGTATTGAAGAAAATTTACAGCTTTTTGATGAAATGAAAAGAGGTCTTCACCCTGAAGGAAGTCATGTATTGCGTGCTAAAATAGATATGACACATCCCAATATGCTGATGCGAGACCCTTTAATGTATCGTATTTTAAAAAAACACCACCAACGTACAGGAGATTCTTGGTGTATTTACCCTATGTATGATTGGGCACATGGCGAGAGTGATTATATTGAAAAAATATCACATTCTTTATGTTCTTTAGAATTTAAACCTCACCGAGAACTTTATGAATGGTTTTTAGAACAAATAGACACTTCTTGGCGTTTACCTAAACAACGAGAGTTTGCACGTTTGAATCTTAATTACACGATAATGAGTAAACGCAAACTTTTGGAGCTTGTAGCTAATAATATTGTAAGTGGTTGGGATGATCCAAGAATGCCTACAATATCAGGCTTACGCCGCAGAGGTTATACTCCGAAGGCATTACATCATTTTGTAGAAACTATCGGTGTTGCAAAAAGAGAAAACACCATTGAAATGTCGGTATTGGAATATTGTATTCGAGAAGATCTCAATAAAATAGCAACTCGAACAATGGCAGTTCTAAACCCTGTAAAACTTGTAATTACAAATTATCCTGAAGATACCACTGAAATGGTTACTTTAGAAAATAATCCTGAAGTTCCTGATTCAAGCACACATGAAGTCCCTTTTTCCAAGGAATTATATATCGAAAAAGAAGATTTTAAAGAAGAGGCTTCTAGTAAGTTTTTTAGATTGACTATTGGTAAAGAAGTACGCCTTAAAGGAGCTTACATTATTAAAGCCACAGGAGTAGAGAAAGATGCTGATGGGAACATTATAAAAATACTTGCAGAATATGATGCTCAAAGTAAATCAGGAAGTGGGTCTGAAGCTTCTTTAAGAAAAGTAAAAGGTACTTTACATTGGGTTTCTTGTAAACAAGCAATTCCTGCTAAGGTACATATTTATGATCGTTTATTTAATGATCCTACACCTGATGCACATCCAGATAAAAGTTTTATGGATTTTGTAAATCCAGATTCTTTAAGAACTGTAGCTGCTTATGTAGAGCCTTTTTTACAAGATGCAGCACCCAATACGCATTACCAGTTTACTCGATTAGGTTATTTTACGCCTGATAGTTCAAGTACTCGTGAAAATCTAGTATTTAATAAAACTGTAGGTTTAAAAGATAGTTGGGCAAAAAAGAAAGTAAAAGATTCTTCTTCAAATGATTCTATTTCCAAACCAAAAGCCCCTAGTTCAGCCCCTCCTAAAAAAGTAATTTCAGAAGTGTTAAAACTTGGTAAGAAATACACTAATTTACCTGAAGAAAAACAAGCTATTTCACGAGCTAAGATTATAGATTTGGCTGCTGAGGTAACTTTTGATGAATTAGAAAAGCTTTTTGGAACCGCTAAGAAGAAAATAGGTACTCGAATAGCTATAGTTTTATGTTTAGGAGAATACCTTAAGGAAAACCCAATGATTGATCCTATTTATTTCTTTTTGGTTCTTGCTGCTGAGGATGAACACCCTATTTTAAATAAAGAAGCTCAAGAAGTTATGAAATTTTATAGTTAACTATTCTTACTGCTGTTAGAGTATACTTAAAGCTTGTTTAAAGACACTACTTCCTGTAATTCAAAATTTTAAGAACTTGGTTTACTTTAAAAAGATTTACATATCTCGATATATGCATCATTTAAAAGTAAACCAATAACGAAAAACTTTTGAATTACAGTTCGTACTCCCTTTAAACAAGCTCTTATAGTGATTTCAAAGATTAATTGGTATTATTCATTTCATTTTTAATATGTACTTCATCGATAAAAAACACAATTAGTAACTATGGTTATTAGTTGTGTTTTTATTTAAAAAAAAAAAATACACTAAAACGATATTATTACACACTTTATCCTTATATTTGTATTATATCAATCGCATTATAGGGTTATTATCACTTTAATAATGATTGAAATAAATAGGATGAAATATATTCTGTTACCAAAAAACACTATAACGTTATAATGTTTTTGGTAACAGAAATAAACTAAAACTATTAAGGAAAACGCAATAAATTTATTAATGCTTCATTTTTAGTGTTTTGAATAAATCATTTTTTTGAGTTTTTTTTGACTTCTAGATTTGTAAGTCATTGACTACAAAGTATCATTTTTTCAAAAATAAATTTTATGCGTTTGCCCTAATTAAAAAAAGAATTAAGGTTTTTTTATGTCATTTTATTAGAGCTTGTTTAAACTGAATACGAACTGTAATTCAAAAGTTTAAGGTTTTGGTTTACTTTTAAATGATGTGTATATCGAGATATATAAATCTTTTTAAAGTGATCCAAGTTCTTAAAATTTTGAATTACAGGAAGTAGTGAGTTTAAACAAGCTCTTAAAATAATATATTTATAAATCACATTTATTTTACAAAAATTATCTTTGTAAAATACTGAGGAGACTAATATCCTCAGAGCTTGTTTAAACTGAATACAAACTGTAATTCAAAAGTTTAAGGTTTTGGTTTACTTTTAAATGATGCACATATCGAGATATGTAAATCTTTTTTAAAGTGATCCAAGTTCT
>WTKB01000352.1 GCA_011524575.1 Aquimarina sp. | reverse complement strand
TTATACCAATTCTTGCTTAAAATTATTATGACTTATTACCTTGATGTATTATTGCCTATTGCCTTAAATAGACTATATACTTATAGCATTAGTCCAGAACAGGCAAATCAGCTTACTGAAGGGATGCGCGTTGTAGTTACCTTTGGAAAGCGTAAACTATATACTGCTATTACAATAAAAATACACCAAAATACACCAACAATATATGAAGCAAAACCTATAGAACAAATTCTAGATCAACAACGTATTTTACATACGAATCAAATAAAACTTTGGAATTGGTTGTCAGAATATTACATGTGTTCGATTGGCGAAGTACTTCGTGCAGCACTTCCTAGAACTTTACTTTTACAAGGGGAGAGCTATGTAAAATTAAATACAGAAGTATATCCCAAAATAAATACCAGTTCACTTACTGATAAAGAATTACTCATTATCGAAGCTCTGGAGTTTAAAAGTACATTGAAGATCAGCGAAATTTGTATGATTCTTGACCAGAAAAGTATCATGCAACATCTCAATAAATTAATTCAAGAAAAAATAATTCTATTAGAAGAAAAGATAACTAAAGATTTTACCTACAAAAAAACAAAATGGATCGCACTTGCTGAAAGTTTCTCAAATCAAGAATGGCAAAACATTTTAGAACAACTCCAACGTGCTCCAAAACAAAAAGAAGCACTTTTAAAACTTTTTGGAGAAAAAGCAGATCAACAAGCCATCGAGGAATTATCTTTTCGTAAGAAACACACAATTACTCCATCTATAATCAAAGCTTTAGTACAAAAAGGTTTGGTAACTATTGAGGAAAAAAATACCTCTAGAATCACAAATTCTAATAGTACATCTACCACTCATTTTGAGTTAAGTACTGCTCAAGAAAAAGCTTATCTAGAAATTTTAGATGCACATCAAAAAAAGAAAGTAGCTTTATTACATGGGGTGACTTCCTCGGGAAAAACTCAAATATACATTAAACACATACAAAAGGTCTTAAAGGAGAATAAACAAGTACTATTTTTAGTTCCTGAAATTGCACTAACCACACAATTAATTTCAAGACTACACAAAGTATTTGGAAATCAACTAATCAGTTACCATTCACGTATGAATAGTAACCAACGTACTGAAGTATGGTATAAAATTTTACAATCTAAGAATGAACCTTTAGTGATCATAGGTGTTCGTTCTGCAGTGTTTTTACCTTTTCAACAATTAGGGCTTGTTATTGTTGATGAATCTCATGAACGTACCTATAAACAATTTGATCCAGCACCAAGGTATCATGGTAGAGATACTGCAATTGTACTTAGTAAATTCTATGGAGCAAATGTAATTTTAGGTTCTGCAACACCTAGTATAGAGAGTTTTTACAATGCTCAAAATGAAAAATACGCACTAATTACCCTTAATAAACGTTACCAAGATATTTTAATGCCCGATATTTCTCTTATTGATCTTAAAAAGGCATATCGTAAAAAGCAAATGAAAGGGCATTTTAGTCATGAAATGATTGTAGCCATAGAAGAAGTACTTAAAGCCAATAAACAAGTTATTCTTTTTCAAAACAGGAGAGGCTATGCCCATACTCAAAACTGTGAAAAATGCGGTTATGTACCCCAGTGTGAGCATTGTGATGTAAGTTTGACCTATCACAAATACCACAAACAATTACGATGTCATTATTGTAGTTATACCATTCCTGTACAAACACACTGTAGAGTTTGTGAAAGTACCGATCTTACCACAAAAGGTCTTGGTACAGAACAAATAGAGTATGAATTAAAAGAATTATTTCCAGAAGTTGCTATTGGAAGAATGGACCAAGATACTACCAAAGGTAAGTATGGTTATGAAAAAATCATCAATGCACTAGAAGCTAAAGAAATTTCTATATTAGTAGGTACACAAATGATTTCTAAAGGACTAGACTTTAAAAACGTACAACTTGTTGGTGTTCTAAATGCTGATCAACTTTTGTATTTTCCAGATTATAGAGCTGACGAACATACTTATCAATTGCTTACTCAAGTTGCGGGAAGAGCAGGGCGTTTTGAAAAACGAGGAAAAGTACTTATTCAATCTTTTAATCCATTGCACCAAATTTTACAACAAGTAAGTACCAATAACTATAAGGAAATGTATCAGGAGCAATACTTTTCACGCAAACAATATGGATACCCTCCATTTTGTAGACTTATTGAACTCAAGGTAAAATGTCGTGATTTTAACAAAACTAATGAAGCTGCCCATTGGCTTAGTGAAACCTTACGTATTACCTTTAAAAATCAAGTATTGGGCCCAGAGTCTCCAGCAGTATCTCGTATTAAAAATCAATACCTAAAGACTATTTTAATTAAAATACCTAATAACCAAAGTATCTCTAAATCGAAAAAACATTTAAAAAGTGTTTTAAAATCTTTTGAAAGTATTCCTATATTTAAAAGTGTACGAGTAATTATCAATGTCGATCACATCTAATACCAAATACAGACTCACAATTTATGAAATCAAAAATACTTATTGCCATTCCTGCTCGCTACCACTCTAGCCGCTTACCTGGAAAACCTTTACTTAAATTATTAGGTAAAGAAATGCTTTTACGAGTGTATGAAAATGTTCAAAAAGTCAAATTAACTTATCCAGAAGGGTGTGTAACTATTGTTGTAGCCACTGAAGACCAACGTATAGTAGATTTCTGTCAAGAAAATAATATTGACGTACGTATAACATCTGATAACTGTCTTACAGGAACAGATAGGTGTCAAGAGCTTTTAAAGCTATTACCAGATTCTTATGACTTTGTAGTAAATATGCAAGGCGACAATCCTTTGTGCCCACCTTGGTTTGTAAAAACTTTAATTGATGAATTTTTAAAAGATCCTACTTGTGATGTGCTTACTCCTTGTGTACAACTGGATTGGAAGGCTCTAGATCAACTTCGGGAACACAAAAAAACAACTCCTTTTTCAGGAACTACAGCCATTATTCATCCAGAAACTAATAATGCACTATGGTTTAGTAAAAATATTATTCCTGCAATTCGTAAAGAAGAAAAATTAAGAGCATCAGGTAATGTACTATCTCCTATATGGCGACACATAGGCTTATATGGTTATAAAACAAGTGTACTACAAGAAATTTCTACTTTACAACAAAGTGATTACGAAAGTGATGATCTAGAAGGTTTGGAACAACTTCGTTTTTTACTCAATGGATACACCGTACGTATAGCAAAGGTCACTTACAAAGGTTATGAAGAACTTGGTAGTTCCAGTGGTGTTGATGCTCATAAAGATATTAAACGTACAGAGGCACTTTTGGAAAAATATGGTGAGTACACTAATTTTAATTCTTAATATTATACATAATGTCTGACTTGAATAATTCTTCAAAAACTACCTTGGTTCTTGTACGTCATGGAAATACTTTTTTAAAAGATCAAATTCCTACTAGGGTAGGCTCTCGTACAGATTTAGATTTAGTAGAAACACATCGATCTAAAAGTGTAGGACACTATTTAAAAAAAAATGGACTGACTCCTACAGTTATCTATTCTTCTCCTTTAAAAAGGTGTTTACAAACTGCTAAATTTGCTCAAGAAGCAATGGGCACAAAATTACATGTACATATAGAAAAGTTATTTTCAGAAATTGATTATGGTCCTGATGAAAATAAAATAGAAGAAGAGGTATGGTACCGATTAGGCTCAGGTAACCTTAACGAAGGCAAAGCAATTATCGAACAATGGAACTCAAAAGCGATTGTTCCTAATGGCTGGATTATGGATACTTCAAAAATAATTAAAGAATGGCAGGATTTTGGAAAAATGATCGTTAAAAAACATCAAGGAGAAGTGGTACTTGTAGTAAGCTCAAATGGCGTATTAAGATTTGCACCTTATCTTACTCATGATTTTGATAATTTCTCAAAAGAAAACTCTTTAAAAGTAGCAACCGGAAGTGTCTCTATCTTTGAGAAAATAACAACAGACTCTAATGATGTAAATTGGAAGTGTAAGAAATGGAATGAAAAGCCTTATAAAAATTCTTGAGGTTAAAAAAAAATCAAGTATAGCTAAAAGGCTATACTTGATTTTTTTTTATGCTATAATAGTTAAAAATAGCTATAATGTTTGTGTAAAATTTAGAGTAATCAATCGTATTATTTCTTTAAAAGATCTCTTATTTCTACCAATAATTGGTTATCCGTTGGACCTGCAGGAGCTTTTGGAGCTTCTTCTTCTTTAGTTTTTTCATAAGCTTTAAGAAGTATGTATATAAAAAGACCTACAATAATAAAATGAATTACAGATTGGATAAAATTACCATAAGTAATCACTGCAACACCTGCTTCTTTTGCTTCTTTTAAAGATTCATAAGATTCTCCATTAAGTGCAATAAACTTTTTAGTAAAATCTACACCTTTAGTAAGTACACCTACAACTGGCATAATCAGATCTTTTACAGCAGAACCTACTATTTTATTAAAAGCACCACCAATAACTACAGCTGTTGATAAGGTAACAATATCTCCTTTTAGAAGAAATTTCTTGAAATCAGCAAAAAAACCCATGTTTTATTAATTTTAAAAATAAAAAAGCAAACTTATCTAACGGAAATATAAAAAAAAATTGATCTTATTAATTTTACTATTTAAATCGATGAAAGTATCTTTCTAGGTATTCTAGGACCTATTGTCGAAATAAGTTCATAAGAAATCGTACCTATAGCTTCTGCAAGTTTTTGAGCTCCATAATTACTATCAAAAATTACTACAGCATCTCCAACTTTACAAGTTACTTTCGAGACATCGATCATAAGCATATCCATACATATATTTCCTATAATTTTACAAGCGACTTTATTCACATACACAAAACCTTTACCTCTACCGTATTGTCTAATAATACCATCTGCATAACCTATTGTAATTACTGCTACTTTAGTTTTGTGAGTCGCTATAAAAGAACGATTATAACCTAAACTATCACCAGGATTCAATATATTAATATTTGATATTCTTGAGTATAAACTCGCAACAGGCCTTAAGTAAGTGTCAAATTCTGGATGATTACCATAACCATAAAGCCCTATCCCAGAACGCACCATATCGTAATGAACTTCAGGATAATTTAATAGCCCTGAAGTATTACAAATATGTTTCATTGGTTGATTGGGTAAGTGTTTTGCCAGAGAATTATAAAATTCTTCAAAAGCTTTGATTTGACTATTCGTAAAATGTGTTTCTTTTGGATCCTCGCTTGCTGCAAAATGAGAATACACACTTTGAATCAAAAAACAATCAGTATGTTTAAAAATGTTTACTAATTTTTGTAATTCATTAAAAATAAAACCTAATCTATTAATTCCTGAATTGGATTCGATGTGTATTGGGTAATTTAAAACCTTCTGAACTTCTAAAAAATCCTGAAAAGCTTTTAAAATTTCAAAATTATATAAATTAGGTTCTAATTGGTATTTAAGAATATTATTAAAACTTTCTGGCTGTGGATGCAATACCAAAATAGGAGTTTTAATACCTTCTTCTCTCAATGGTATTGCTTCATCTACATAAACAACAGCTAAGTAATCAACCCCGATTTCTTCTAAAAATTTAGCAATAACAACTGCATCAGAACCATAAGCAAAAGCCTTAACCATCGCTAGTATTTTTACAGATGGATGAATTTTACTCTTTAAATAGTTAAAGTTATGTTTTAAATGGTCTAAATTGATATTTAAATAAGTGCCATTCATAGTTAAGTTTTAATTATGATATTATATACTTAGAGCATGTTTAAACGCAATATATAAGAGCTTGTTTAAAGGCACTACTTCCTATAATACAAAGTTTTAAAAACTTGAATCCCTTTAAAAGATTTACATACCTAGATACGTGCATCATTTAAAAGTAAACCAAAACCTTAAACTTTTGAATTACAGTTTGTATTTAGTTTATACAAGCTCTATAAGTATTATACCCACCTGTTGTCATACAAAATAAAACTCTAAGATAAGAAGATAAGCATTGTACAAAACTCTTATATTAGAGGTTTTGGTATATTTTCTATAAAACATTATTTTTTTTGTATGGAACAAACTAACTCCCTAGAATTAGAGTTGAAAAATATCGCTATTAATATTATGGCAGATGAATCTTTAAAAGATATTAACACCTTAAAAACATTAACACTTAAACTCTATGACAAACTTTGTATTTTAGATTACCAACAACAACAAACTTTAAAAGAAAACACTTCCTACGATTCTTTAGAATTAATCACAGCACCTAAAGCAAATGCTACCATAATTCAAAATGATGAACAAACTCAAACCGACAACTTTGAACAACTTTTAGAAGATTTTAAAGATATTCCTGAATTTGAACCTATTATAGGTACTTCTAACTTTTCTAATCAAGAAGATTTAGTTAAAACAAATAATACCAATGATAATCTCTCTTTAAATGATAAATTAAATCGAGAAATTAAAATTGGCTTAAATGATAAACTTACCTATATAAAATACCTTTTTCAAGAGGACTCTAAAAAATATTTAGAAGTAATGAAATATCTAAAGGAATGTCAACATCCAAGTGAAGCAATCCATTACATAGAAAAACTAAAATTCGAATACAACAACTGGGAAGGAAAACTTGCTATCGAAAAACGTTTTTTAAGTTCGGTACTTAGAAAGTTTAAGGGTTCTTAAAAAAGATGAACTCATTTCTTAAATTATAGAACTAGGGGATATCTAAATACTTATGAGTTTGCAGTGTGATTTTCCATTTTGGATTATTTTTTACGTAATCTACAATTAAAGGAGTCAGCTCTTTACGTTTACTCCATTCTACTTGTAAATACAATTTACAAGTCGGATTTACTTTTTGAGCCTCACTTTCAGCAAATTTAAAATCGGATTTATTGTATATAATCATTTTTAATTCATTTGCCTTTGCATAAATGGATGCAACTGGTAATTTTGTTTTTTTAGGTGATAAACAAATCCAGTCCCAAACTCCTGTAAGAGGGTAGGCCCCTGAGGTCTCAAGATGTATTTGAACCCCTGAGTCTCTCAATTTATTAGTAAGTAATTCTAGATTCCAAACTAAAGGCTCTCCACCTGTGATTACAACAGTATTACTCTGAGCTTTTGTATTAGCTACAATACTTTCTATAGAAGTCTGAGGATGCTTTTCTGCCTCCCAACTTTCTTTAACATCACACCAATGACATCCTACATCACAACCACCTAATCGCACAAAATAAGCCGCTTTTCCTACATGATAACCCTCTCCTTGTAAGGTATAAAAGGCTTCCATTAATGGAAGCATGGTTCTTGGTTTATTAACACTCATCTTCTTGAATATATTATCTTTTCCGATCTTGTTTAAAGGCAATACGAACTGTAATTCAAAAGTTTGCCGTTATTGGGTTACTTTTAAATGATGAGCATACCTGGGATATGTAATAC
>WTKB01000236.1 GCA_011524575.1 Aquimarina sp. | reverse complement strand
TTCAAGTAATTTTTACTTGAACTTTTTTTGAGCCCCTATTTAAATAGGGGCTGAGGATATTAGTCTCCTCAGTATTTTACAAAGATAATTTTTGTAAAATAAATGTGATTTATAAATATATTATTTTAAGAGCTTGTTTAAACTCACTACTTCCTGTAATTCAAAATTTTAAGAACTTGGATCACTTTAAAAAGATTTATATATCTCGATATATGCATCATTTAAAAGTAAACCACTAACGGTAAACTTTTGAATTACAGTTTGTATTCCCTTTAATCAAGCTCTAAAAAGGAAGATCATCCTCTTCAACATTATTGATATTTTTTACAGGTTCAAAGGCATCTTCAACATTTGTAGTAGGTGCCACTCCCATTCCTGGTGCTGGTTGTTGTGCAACAGGTGCTTGAGTTTGCAAGTTTTCAATACGCCATCCTTGAATGGTGTTGAAATATTTAGTTTCACCTTGTGGGCTTACCCACTCTCTTCCTCTTAGGTTAATACTTATTTTAACTTCTTGACCTAGTTCGTACATATCAAGTAAACTACATTTGTCTTGTATAAATTGTACACTAATATGTTGTGGATATTGTTCTTCTGTAGTAATTACAATATCACGTTTTCTAAAGCCGTTATTTCCAACGGTTTCTGTAGTTCCAATAAGTTTAATTCTGCCTTGAACTTCCATAGTATAAATATTTAACAAACACAAATATAAGCTATTTACGCTTTCCATTAAAAAAACAATAACTTACTTAATTTACGATATTTTAATTAAAATATTCCTATTCTAAGGTGTTAATTCCAGTAGTATTCCGTGATAATGGGTATAAGCTCAGATATTCCTATTATTTTTGTTTGAATTTTATAAATAACAATAAAAATTTCAATGCAATATATTTGTAATATTACCACTAATATAGAAGAGTCTATTGAATCTCTTTGGTTGTCATGGATGGGGAAGTTGCATTCTTCTGGGAAATTAGCTCCTTATGGTGTTCAAAAAATATTGATGACCCATGTAGAGGTTGGTACAGAAGAAATGGGAGGTGTTACCTACAGTGTGCAATATTTTTTTGATAGTAAAGAGGATAGGGAGTATTTTATGCAACATCCCGAACTCTGTAAACAAGATATGCCAAAAGAGTTTATATCAAAGTGTGTTGATTTTGCAACACCTTTAAAAATAATCCATACTTACGCTTCCAAAAATGGCTAAAAAGAAAAAATCTTCATCAAGAAAGTCTTCTAATAAAGACACTACTTATTCTCCAGTACGTGCTAAAAAAGCTTTAGGACAACATTTTTTGACAGATGAAACAGTTTGTGAGCGTATTGCAAACACTTTTAAAGAAGTAACCTCAAATGTGCTAGAGATAGGTCCAGGTACAGGAATGTTAACCAAATATTTTGTGGGTAGGGCTCTAGATGTTAAAGTAGTAGATTTAGATACCGAATCTATTACCTATTTAAACACACATTTTACATTAACCTATGCTTCAAAGATTTCTCAAACTAAGAGTTTTAAAGTTTTAGAACAAGATGTACTTAAGATGGATTTTAAAAGTCTATTTCAAGGAAGCCCTTTTTCTATAATAGGTAATTTTCCTTATAATATTTCAACTCAGATTGTTTTTAAGGTGATTGAAAACAGAGATTTGATTCCTGAGTTTTCTGGAATGTTTCAAAAAGAAGTTGCTCAACGTATTTGTGCAGGTCCAGGAAGTAAAACTTATGGGATTTTGTCTGTACTGACCCAAGCATACTATACGGCAGAATATGTCTTCACTGTAGGATCTGAGGTTTTTAATCCTCCTCCAAAAGTCGATAGTGGTGTATTACGATTGGAACGTAAAGTAAACAAAGAACTTCAATGTGATGAAGTATTGTTTTTTAAAGTTGTAAAGACCGTATTTAATCAAAGACGTAAAACATTAAGAAATGGGATCAAGTCTTTTGGTTTATCAGCAGAAGTTCTAGAAGATCCTTTATTTAAACTCCGACCAGAACAATTAAGTGTTTCTGATTTTGAATATATTACTCGTCTTGTTTTTGAGGCTAACTGATTTCATGTTTTATAATTTTATATAGCTACTTTTGTAGTATCTCATCTAAAAAAAAATAGGCCTATAGGTTTGATTTTGTTTTACTAAAATTTTTGTTATGGCATTTGAGTGTACTAAGGAATACATCGAAGATATTAAAAGCCTAATTTCTAATAAACAATCGGCACATTTAACCTCAAAATTAAAGATACTTCATTTTGCAGATTTAGCAGAATTGATGAACCAGCTTTTGGCAATAGAGTCGGTTTATTTGATTAAAATACTTGATACCCATAAAACTTCAGAAGCACTTGCCGAGCTTAATGAAGATACTAGAGAACAGATTCTTCAAAAACTTTCAGCTAAAGAAATCGCCGAAGAACTAGAAGAGTTAGATACCGATGATGCTGCTGATATCGTAAATGAGCTTTCCGATGAAAAAGCCAAACGAGTTATTGATCAAATTGAAGATGAGGATCACGTCGAACATATCATTGAACTTTTAAGTTATGAGGAAAATACTGCTGGAGCTTTTATGGCAAAAGAGCTGGTAATGGTTAATGAAAATTGGGGAGTACCACAGTGTTTGCAAGAAATTCGTAATCAGGCAAAAAACATTACCAGAGTACATTCTATTTATGTTGTAGATGATAAAGGTATTTTAAAAGGCCGATTATCTTTAAAAGATTTAATGATATCACCTTCAAGTTATAATATTTCTCAAGTTTATATTCCTAAGGTAGATTACGTAACTGTTGCAACAGAAGTCGAGGATGTCGCACGTTTGATGCAAAAATATGATTTAGAGGCTATTCCTGTTGTTGGAAATCAGTTGGAACTTCTAGGACGTATTACTATAGATGATATTGTTGATTTTATCAAAGAAGAAGCAGATAAAGATTATCAGTTAGCGGCAGGAATCTCCAAAGATGTAGAAGCTGATGATTCTATCTTAGAACTCACAAAAGCCCGTTTACCATGGCTTGTATTGGGGCTTTTTGGAGGTTTATGTAGTGTGTATATCATGAAAGGTTTTGAGCATGCTTTAGAACAATTTCCCGTATTATTCTTTTTCACACCTCTTATTGCAGCTATGGCAGGTAATGTGGGTGTACAGTCTAGTGCAATTATTGTACAAGGATTGGCAAATGGTCATTTAAAAGGCAGTGCATGGAGTCGTTTACTTAAAGAGGTGGGTTTAAGTCTTATAAATGGGCTTACTTTAGGAATACTCGTCATTCTCTTTGGATTTATTGTAGGTCAAAACCACTGGGTGAGTTTGACTATTGCGATTTCTTTACTTTTAGTAAATATTGTAGCCTCACTTGTAGGTACTTTTATTCCTATAATTTTACATAAAAGAGGGATTGATCCTGCTATTGCAACAGGTCCTTTTATCACAACTAGCAACGATATTTTTGGTATTTTTCTTTTTTTTCATATTTCAAAATGGATTCTAGGTTTTTAAAATATATTTACTTGATTATTAGTTTTTAAGTTGATTAAATATGATTTTATTTGTTGTTAATGGTATATTATCGGTTATTTTATGTGTTACGAATATAAAACATGTTTTTATGTATTGATATACAGGTTTTTATGTGTTGTTGTTTATATTTGCACTTATAAAATAATAAAAAATGGCAAATAATCAAGCATATTATGACGCTCGAAAAATATTAGAAAAAATTGCTGGAGATTCAGGTTATAAAAAAAATAATGATTACCAGCATCAATTTTGGGCAGAAAGAATTCTAGATAATATATATAAAGCCGATCGTACTTTTGAACATAAAGGGGAGCACCTATATCCTATAGAGGCTTTAGTAGATGTTCTTAAAGATCTTGCGATATTTTCAAGAGGTATATCAGGTCATCATAAATATTTAAGGCAGGTATGTGGTCTTTTTCAAGATAATTTTCATGATAGAGCATCTATACAATCTGTGTCTGCTAAGATAATTGAATTATATAAAAAAACACAAAAAGCTAGTAATGATCACAGATCTAGTGTTCATGAGTTCTTCTTTGAAAATTTACGTATAGATACATCCTTTAAAGAGCAATGTAGGTTAAAACATAATTTTGAACAACAAGGTCTTGATATATTAGAAGGTTTTCCTTTGCAAAGGAATCACGAAAAAAGAGACTTTGTAAATGATGTTTTAAAGAGAAATTATCCTGATGAAACTCTTTATTGTTCTAGGTTACGTGGTATAAACGAATTTCTTGCCTCTGATAAAGATGTTGCTACAAAAAAGGCTTTTTTAGAAATGTTGCCAAAGATAAAAGAAGTTTTAGATTTAAGAGGTGATGCATGTCATGAAGAAGTTAATGAGAAAGCTAAAGAAGTTTTAGATAGCTTATGTAGTCCAGAGTTATTAGCTTCAAAAGATGCGATGTCAAGTATTAGGCAATTATCAAGTGATCTAGAAGGTGCAAAGTTAGCTTATATTATAAGAAATGGAATGGGATTGAGTTGTGAAGATGCTCGTAATTTTACAATTACTTTAAATTCTCCTGCTTCAGCATCTGTTACTGCTACTCCAGTAGCTACAGCAACTGTTATACAAGCAAATCATGCTAGACCTTCAGCTCCACCAGCTCCAAAAAGGGGTTAAAATATCATATTTAAAAAATCCAAAGAAACTTGAGTAACCAAGTTTCTTTGGATTTTTTGGTTTTGTTTAATTGGTGTTTTTGTGGCAATTAACAATGTTTTAGAGCTTGTTTATTGGATTTATTGTAGGTCAAAACCACTGGGTGAGTTTGACTATTGCGATTTCTTTACTTTTAGTAAATATTGTAGCCTCACTTGTAGGTACTTTTATTCCTATAATTTTACATAAAAGAGGGATTGATCCTGCTATTGCAACAGGTCTTTTTATCACAACTAGCAACGATATTTTTGGTATTTTTCTTTTTTTTCATATTTTAAAATGGATTCTAGGTTTTTAAAATGTATTTACTTGATTATTAGTTTTTAAGTTTATTAAATATGATTTTATTTGTTTTATTTGTTGTTAGTGGTATATCATCGGTTATTTCATGTGTTACGACTATAAAACATGTTTTTATATGCTGATATATAGGTTTTTACATATTGTTGTTTATATTTGCACTCATCAAATAATAAAACAACTAAAAAATGGCATATAGTGACGAATATTACGACGCTCTAAAAATATTAGAAAAAATTGCTGGAGATTCAGGTTATAAAAAAAATAATGATTACCAGCATCGATTTTGGGCAGAAGAAATTCTAAAAAATGCATATAGAGCCGATCGTACTTTTGAACATAAAGGGGAGCACCTATATCCTATAGCTGCTTTAATAGATGTTCTTAAAGATCTTGCGAAGTTTTCAAGAGATATACCAGGTCATGATAAATATTTAAAGCAGGTATGTGGTTTTTTTCATGATAATTTTAATGAAGGAGCATCTAAACAATCTATGTCTGATAAGGTAAGTGAATTATATAAAAAAACACAAAAAGCTAGTAATGATCATAGATCTAGTGTTCATGAGTTCTTCTTTGAAAATTTACGTATAGATCCATCCTTTAAAGAGCAATGTAGGTTAAAACATAATTTAGAACAACAAGGCCTTGGTATATTAGAAGGTTTTCCTTTGGAAGGAAATCGAGAAAAAAGAGACTTGATAGATGGTCTTATATGGAGAAATTATCCTGATGATACTCTTTATTATTCTAAGTTACGTGGTATGAACGAATTTCTTGCCTCTGATAAAGATGTTGCTACAAAAAAGGCTTTTTTAGAAATGTTGCCAAAGATAAAAGAAGTTTTAGATTTAAGAGGTGATGCATGTCATGAAGAAGTTAATGAGAAAGCTAAAGAAGTTTTAGATAGCTTATGTAGTCCAGAGTTATTAGCTTCAAAAGATGCGATGTCAAGTATTAGGCAATTATCAAGTGATCTAGAAGGTGCAAAGTTAGCTTATATTGTAAGAAATGGAATGGGAATAAGTTGTGAAGATGCTCGTAATTTTACTGTTACTTTAAATTCTCCTGCTTCAGCATCTGTTACTGCTACTCCAGTAGCAACTGCTACTCCAGTAGCTACAGCAACTGTTATACAAGTAGATCATGCTAGACCTTCAGCTCCACCAGCTCCAAAAATGCGTTAAAAGATCTATTTTCAAAAAATATCATATTTAAAAAATCCAAAGAAACTTGAGTAACCAAGTTTCTTTGGATTTTTTGGTTTTGTTTAATTGGTGTTTTTTTGGTAATTAACAATGTTTTAGAGCTTGTTTAAAGGAAATACAAACTATAATTCAAAAGTTTGCTGTTATTGGGTTATTTTTAAAATGACGTGTATAAGGGGATATCTAAATCTTTTAAAAATGACTCAAGTTTTTTAACTTGTAGAAAACTTCAATATTATTTAAAATAATTACTATGCGCTATAGTTTAAATCAAATTAAAAAAATAGTTCTTGAAGCAAATTTAGCGGTTAATCCAAAAGTTTCTTTTCTAGCAGAAGGTTTTGGTAATTGTAATTATTTAATAGAAGATGCGCATCAAAAATTAGTCTTTAGAATTAAAAAAAGTCATGAGACGCAGTTCCAAGATTCATTGGAAAGAGAGTATGTATATTTGAAATTTTTTCAGAATCAGGGTATTTCATTTTGTCCAAAAGTAGTTTGTTACCACCCAGAAATTAATTACTTAGTAGAACTATTTATTGAGGGAGAAGAGATTTGCAATAAAGATCTTTCTAATATTCAAATTGATATGTTTGCCCATCAGTTATATCAGTTATTTTCCTTAAAGGTTAGTGATTTTATACAATTCTGTAAGAATCATAATTTAAGAGTGTTTAATTATCAGAATCCTATTCAGTCTCTAGAGCAATATGGTTTTAACCGATTTAATTTATTTAAAAAAGCAGATATTGATTCTCGTGTTATCAGTTGGATCGCACATAGGCTTGATCAAAATTTAAAATATCTATTAACTTTAGAAAATCCTCAGTATTGTCTTGGTTTTTGTTGGGGTGATATTCAATCGAGTGTGATTATAGATCGTTTTAATAAAATGTTTTTCTTTGATTTTGAGCATGTTCATGTTTCTAATTCTCCGGGTTTAGGCTATGTAAAAGTACATGGACAGTTTGATGATATTCAATTTGATTATTTATTAGATAGGTATTCGCATTATTCCAAGCGGTCTAAAGAACGATTAATAGATGAAATAAATCACTCTTTAAAAATTACACGAGTAAATGATGTAGTTTGGGCAGCTATGAAATGGGCAGAAACTCAGAAAGAAGAATTTATGCAACTAACATTTGATAGGATAAAGTTAGTAGACGATTCTTTTAGTAAATTATGAAGGTAATATTGGAAATTATAGTAAGAGCTTGTTTAAAGGGAATATAAACTGTAATTCAAAAGTTTACCGTTATTGGTTTACTTTTAAATGATGCGTATA
>WTKB01000006.1 GCA_011524575.1 Aquimarina sp. | reverse complement strand
ACACCAAAGCTAGATTTAATTTTAAATATAAAACACACTTAAAATAAACTTACTAAAGTTTACTATGAAAACCTAATTATACTATCTACCTGATCTGTAACATAAGTAGTGAAAAGCTAAAATGTATTTTGCAAAATGCTTATATTATAAAAATCTAGGATTAAAAAATCTTATTGATTCAACACATCTAATTATTTTTCATTCCAAATATCCCAAGATTTTTCAGCTTGTAACACCAACATTCTAGCACCATTTAAAATACTAGCACCTTGCTCCTCTCCTTTTTGTAAAAAAGTAGTTTTTTCAGGGTTATAAACTAAATCAAAAAGCATGTGCTCTTTAGTGAGAAATTCATAAGGTATATCTGGACAGTCCTCAATTTTTGGAAATGTTCCCAAAGGAGTTGAATTAACAATTAACAAATTCTCTTCTATAATCTCTTTAGTTAATTCTTGATAAGTTAACTGGCCCTCTTTTTTTGATCTAGAAACAAAAGTATACTCAATATCTAAACTTTCAAAAGTGTGTCGAATTGCTTTACTAGCTCCACCTGTACCTAAAATCAAGCCCTTTTTAGGCATTTTTTTTAACAAAGGTAATAATGAGTTTTTGAAACCATAATAATCACTATTATAACCAGTAATAGTACCATCATCTTCAAACTTAACAACATTTACTGCACCAATAGCCTTTGCTTCAGGAGATAACTTATCTAAAAAAGGAAAAATAGCTTCTTTGTAAGGAATGGTAACATTCATACCACTTAGTTTTTCATTTTTAAAAACTGATTTTAACTCATTAATATCTTGTAAATCAAAGTTTTTATAAACAGCATCAATTGCTTCTTTTTTAAAGAAGTCATTAAAATAACCCCTTGAAAATGAATAATCAATATCTTTACCTAGTAAGCCAAATGTTTTCATAAAATCTTGTTTGATTTTTTAGCAATTTTATCCAAATATACTACTGTAATTAATCCTAGTAAAATCAAAATAATAGTAATTATACTTTGCATATTTATTTGTGGTAAATACCTATTAAACTGAGACAGTATCTTACTACCGTTTGTATCTAAAATAAAATCACCAATTTCATCTATTTTATAAATCCTTTCTTTCCAGGGCCAAACCACACCTAATGAGCCTAAAATAAAACCTATAATCAAAGCATAGGTTTGATCCTTATACCGTTTAATTATAAAACCTAATACATGAGATAAAAATATTAAGCCTACTAATGACCCTATCGTAAAAACTAATAATATAATTAATAAATGAATTTGTTCTGGATTATTAAAAAAAGAAAAGTCATTATTTAACACCTGATAAATAGTAGCAGATAAAGCATTAACCGAATCTACAAGTAATAACACATAATTCCCTAATATTATTAAAATAAAGGAACCCGACAAACCTGGTAATGTCATCCCTGAAACACCAATTACGCCACAAATAAACACAAATAATAAATGATCATTTTGAGAAGCAGGCTCCATAAAACTGATCATTCCTCCAACAATAATACCTATTACTAAATAAAGTGAGGATTGTAAACTCCATTTTTTTAAAGAAGTAAAAATGGAAAAAACAGAACCTAAAATCATTCCAAAAAACAAACCCCAAACATGAGTCTCAAATAACTTTAAAAAATAATCTAATATTTTTGAAACACTAAAATAACTAATAAGCATTCCCAAAATAAGTAAACCTAAAAAATTACCATTTACATAGCTCCAAAACTTTTTAAAATGTAAGCCTTTTAAAAGCTTTAAAGAGTTTTTATCAAATCTTTGAAGGGAATAAATAAATTCCTCATAAAACCCTGTAACAAAAGCCACCACACCACCTGATACTCCAGGAACTTTATTTGCTGCTCCCATAGCTAAACCTTTTAAAACTAGTAATAAATTATCTTTAAAATTTCGTTTAGGGATTTGCATTAAAAAGTTATTTATGTTTAGCTATTTTTTCTAATATAAATATAAGTCCAAAACCAGTACATCCTAATACTATAGCCCATAAAAGGTGAGGTTCAGAAGAATAATTGTGCGGTAATATTGAAGATTCTTTTAAAATAACTTCTTTTCCTTCAATAATTACTGATTCAAGAGTCTGTTTCCAGGGCCAGATTTTGTTTAACGAACCTAGAACAAAGCCTGTTAAGATTGCTAAAGTTAAATTTTCATAGTGCTTGAATAACCATTTTAGCAAATGAGAAAAAGACAAAAGACCAGTAATAACCCCTAATGCAACCACAATGATTTTATTTAAATCAAAATCATGAACTGCCTTAGTAATACTGCTGTAAGCTCCCAATAATACAAGTATAAATGAACCCGAAATACCCGGTAAAATCATAGCACAACTAGCAATTGCACCACTCATAAACAAGTAAAATAAATTATCACTTGATGTAGAAGTCCCTAGTTTAGTTATACTATAAGCTACAATAGCACTGATTAACAATACAACCACATTCAATAAGTTCCAATTTTTAATTTGTTTTCCAATGAATAAAATACTTGCTAGAACTAAACCAAAAAAGAAAGCCCATAGTTTTATGGGATGATTTTCTAATAAAAAATGAACTAGTTTCATTAAACTAAATACGCTTATCAAAATCCCAATAAATAAAGCAGTAATAAAAGAAAAATTACCTTTATTCCATACTGCTAAAAAACCTTCTTTTTTTAAAGTTTTCAAAAGAGTGAGGTTTAAGCCAGAAATAGTTTCAACTAATTCCTGATAAATTCCTGAAATAAAAGCAATAGTTCCTCCCGACACACCAGGGACTACATCAGCAGCACCCATAGCCATACCTTTAAGAACAATCAAAAAATAATGCTTGTAGGAACGATTTTTTAAATCTCCAGACATTTTAAAAAGTTTAGTGTTACTCAAATTTAACAAATAAAAAAGCTATTGCTTAATATATCTTCTTGAAATTTCTAAAACCGTTTCATTGTTTAATAAAGAAGGAAATATTTCCTCAATAATTAAAAAATATTCAGGTTCTTGTTGAAATGCTTTATTTAAAAATAGAATTCCATTTGAGATGTCATTATTAATAAAATGAATCGCAGCAATTCTAAAATTAATTTCAGCACTTTCAGGGTATAACTCTGCTGCTTGTTCTAAACTAATTAATGTAGCATCATTCTCTCCAAGCTTAAACAAAACATCTGATCTATTCAACCATAAATCTAACTCAATATCACCTAACTCAAGAGTCTTACGATATCCTATTTCAGCCTCTTCAAACTTATCTAACTTTTTATTTAAAAAAGCATAGTGCTTCCAATAATTTACATTTTCAGCATCAATATCAATGGCTTTATTAATATAATAAAGTGCTTTGGGGTAATTTTTTTGTTTAAGATAAAACTCTGTAATGGTTAACCAGCCTTTATCTAATAAAGGATCTTCATGCACTGTTTTTTTATAATACTCAAGAGCATCTTTAGGCTGATTTAATTTTTCATAACATTTTCCTATGTGGAGTAATGCATAAGATGTAGGATCTTCTAGCCCTAGGGTGATGGTATAATTTTCAATAGCATCATGATAACGTTTCAATTTCTCAAGGATTTTACCTTTTTCTATGTAAGCTCCAACAAAAGTATCTTCACTTATAATTGCAAAATCAAAGGCTGCTAAGGCTTTATTTAGTTCACCTAAAACTAAGTATTGCTTTCCTAACTGATGCCAAGCAATTTCACAGTAAGGATTTACATCTAAATATTCAGATAAAAACTCAATTGCATCATCGGTTTGTTCTAAAAAATTATAACAATTAATCACATTGTATAATGCCGAATAATCATCAGGATCTAAAAACAAACATTCAGTAAAATGATGTTTAGCATCTTCAAATGAATCCATAAACAAATACTCCATCCCTAATAATGAATGTACATCTGCTTTATCTTGCGTTAATTTTAAGGCAGTATTTAAAATTAAAATAGCTTTTTTATGTTGATTTTTTTTAGAAAAAATTGAAGCCTTTTGAATATATATTTCATCATTTTTAGGTTCAATTTCTTGAAGACGGTTTAATATTTCTTCAGCTTGATCTAGCTTATTTTCAAATACAAGAATTTCAACCTCAAATAACTTTAAATTAATAGAAGATGGATGTTGAGAAAGTGCTAGGCTAATAGCTTTTTTAGCTTTTGAAAGCTGTCCTTCATCTAGGTAATAATGAATTATGTTTTCAAACTCATTGGAATCAAAAAACAAAACTTTATTAGATTTAAGCATTGCTTCATACTTATTGATAGATAGATTGTTATTTTCATCATTTTCTAAATACATATAATAAGTTTTAGCTTTATTAAATATAAAATTTAATAATTTGTGTTGTCAATGAAAGTGTTTTAGATTGTTAACACATATATTAACAAATCAACTTTAACACTTATAATTTAGTGAATTTGATCTAAAACATCAAGTATTACTTGACATCCTTTGGTTATTTCCTCTTCTGAAATAGTTAGTGGAGGTGTTATACGAACTGCTTTTTTTTCAAAAAGTAAAAAGAATAAAATTAAACCTGCATCCTGACATTTCATTACTACTTCGGTAGCAATTTCGGGTGAGGGTAACATAATGATCAACATTAACCCAACTCCTCTCACCTCGGAAATTAGAGGATGTACTAGTAACTTTCTAAATAATTTTTCCTTAACTAAAGTTTGTGGAATTATATCAGTATCGGTTATTGTTTTTAAGGTTGCTAAAGCAGAAGCAGCTATTACTGGATTTCCTCCAAAAGTTGTAATATGCCCTAACATTGGGTTATCAGTCAATAACTTCATATGTTCTTTTGAAGCTGTAAATGCCCCTATAGGCAAACCTCCTCCTAAACCTTTTCCTGTGACTACAATATCAGGGATTACATTATAATTTTCAAAACCAAAAAGCTTACCAGTTCTACCTATTCCAGGTTGTATTTCATCTAAAATCAAAAGAGCTCCTACTTCTTCACAGCGCTTTTTCACTAGGGTTAGATAATTCTTTTTAGGCTGAATGAAACCAGCTCCACCTTGTATGGTTTCTAATATTACTCCTGCAGTATTTTCTGTAATTTTAGATATTTGATCTAAATCATTAAAGTCAATAAAACGTACATCAGGTATTAAAGGTCTAAAAGCTTGTTTTCGCTCCTCATACCCCATTACACTTAGACTCCCCATAGTATTCCCATGATAAGCTAAATTTGCTGCAATTATTTCGCTTCTTCCTGTAACTCTTCTTGCTAATTTTAAAGAACCTTCTATAGCTTCTGTACCTGAATTTGTTAAATATGTAGTTTCTAAAGGAGCTGGTAAATGTTGGGCAATTAGTTTAGTCAGATCAACTGCTGGTTTTTGGATATACTCTCCATAAACCATCACATGCAAATAAGAATCTAGCTGCTTTTTTATAGCATTAACTACATTAGGGTGTCTATGTCCCAAACTACAAGCCGATACACCTGCTACAAAATCTAGATAGGCTTTACCGTGTTTATCATAAATATATGATCCCTCTGCACTATGTACTTCCATAGCTAATGGGAAAGGAGTGGTTTGAGCTTGATACCTAAAAAAATCTAATTTCAATTCTCTTCTTTTTTATTTTTTAATTGATTAGATTGAGAATCAGGAGCTAATTGAACATTCTTAAATCTTGATTCTTCAGAACTATTTTCATTAATTCTTTTTAAAGTTTCTTCATCAAAAAAGTCTTTATCTTCTTCTGGTAATGGTAAACCTTCGATTTTTATAAGCTCAAATGGTTTTTCATCTGTAAATAAATCCTTTTTACTTGTAATCATTTCCTCACCTCTCCAATTTAAACCTTTCAATTGACGATCGCTTTCTGGTAAATTTTGTTCCTGAAACAAAGTTCCTTCAACATTATCATAATAATAAGCATCGGTCAACTGCCTATCCTTAAAAAGGATTTTTATTCTACTACAGAAAATTTTATTTATCCCAACCAAATCTAAATTTTGATTTCTTTGAAAGTAAATGGTTTCTGCATTCTTATTAATGTCTACTTGTGTTAATTCATTATTTTGAAAAAGGCCATCAAGTGTCAATCCTTTAATTTGATTAAACCCCTGTTTTAAAGTATCTTGCTGAACAATAAAGCTATTATTAAACACTTTTAATGAATCTAGCTTTTGTGTTTTTAAATTTGAAATTAAGTGAATAGTATCCCCAGTCATTTGATTATTATTTGCCCATAAAATAGGTTTACCTAACAACTTTGTTATACCTGTTACTTGAGATACACTAACAGAATCACACTTACCACTCATTCCTTTTTTATACATTTTCACATCATAATACCCTCTTAAAAGTCGTTTATCTGGTTTCCCCGTTACCATTATGGTATCACTATGTATAAAAATAGAATCTTGAGCTTGTTTAGATATAGCTAAAGCTCTTTTTGTGATAAAAACTGAATCTTTAGCTTTGTACACTTCAGCATAATGACCTTTAATTAAACTTTGATTAGCTGTGTCAATGACACGAATATTGTTGGTGGCCGAAGCAAAGCTTGTATTGCTATCGTAGTAAATACTATCACCAAAAACTATTCTATTTTCATAATCGATTCGAGCATTTTTGACAGCATAGCCTATATTGGTTTTAGTGTTATAAAAACCTCTCTCACAATATAATGTACTCCCGGGGCTTTTTACAGAAGAAGCTCCATGTAAATAAGTATAACCTGAATCAGTAAAATAATCTAGATGGTCTGAGTTTACGGTATTTTCAGCATTAACTATTGATACATCTTGGGTAAATCTATACTTATTTTTGTTCATATAATACCTTCCTATTTTACTTTTTAAGGTATTAGAAGAATCTTTAACAGTACCACCGCTTCTGTAATAAGCTTGCTGTCTTTTACGATCAAAAAATAAGGTATCAGTGGTTAATGAATTATCAGGTGTAGTTAATTTAACATTTGTACTGGCATAGGCAAACTCGGTAATTCCATTGTACTCAGCGTAATTACTTTTCATTACAATAGAATCACCTTGACGTATTTCAACATTACCAAAAGCTTTTACAAAACGATCTTTCGAATAATGTACCGCTTGATCACACCAAATTTCGATACCTTCATGAACTAAATGCACTTGATCTTTAACCTTACTTAGTAAGGTAGCTCCTGGGAATTTTTCCTCATCAATCTGTAATCTATCAGAGGTTACATCAATAACTTTAGTTTCCTGTGCTTTTATTGAAATGGCTATTAAGAAAATTATATATATAAAATTGTATTTCAAGTAGTTATTTTTTTTACAAATTTAACGATTTAACAAAGCACTAAATAAAAATGTACACACTATCTTTTAAGCCAATTGTTTTGTGGATTTAAAAACCTTTTTAAAATAATCTAATAAAACTCAAAGGTCATAATTGCATATTTTTTTTAACAAAAATTAATTGAAAGTTTTGACTTATTTTTTTGTATTAAATTAGGATTTACTTCTTTATTATGTATAAAATCACTTGATAAAACATCAATA
>WTKB01000289.1 GCA_011524575.1 Aquimarina sp. | reverse complement strand
AAACAAAATGGTTCTTTTGAAGTAGAAATTGATCAGTATAAACGAGAACTTGCAAAAGCTTCTAGTAAAATAGAAATATTTAGAGCACAATGTAAATTTATGGAGCGTGTAAAAAGACCCAAAAATTACAAAATGCAAGCCCTCTTAGATAAAAATGAGGAAATTCATAAAAAAATTCGAAATAAATTTAAAGATTGCTACAGAAATATATTTGCTGCTAAAAAAGCCTCTCGTGCCTCAGAAGAGGTGTTGAAAGCTTTAGAAGAAAAGGAGGAAAAGATTGATAACTACTACCACCGGCATTTGAATAAAAATGTAAAAGAAATCCTTGAAAAACATAATACTGAAATAGCACTCCTTTGTTTTGATATCTTTGAAAACAATCCGAAAAATGAATCTTTAGAAAAAAGTAGTTTAGGTGATCTAATTTTAAGTGATTTTACTGAAAAAACCACCTCGTACCCAACATCTGATGAAAATAAGCAAAAAGCAATGCTAAGTTTAACTTCCAAAATTGAACAAATAGATGATTTAAGTACAGGAATAGAAGAACTAAACCAAGCTCGTTTAGAACATATCCATAAACTTATAGATACCGCACCTAACTCTAATAGACCATCAGATTTAGAAAATCAAACAGCATTTTTAGAATACCTTAACCAACTTCCTGATAACTACACTCAAAATAACTTAGAAAATATTCATTTAGTAATTAAAACTAATGATACTATTTGTAAAGCATTTGAAGGAATTATTCATTTATTACATACTTGTAATCAATCATTGGAAGAACAAGATATAACTCCAAGTGAAGAGATTAATAAACTTTTAATAAAGTACCAAACACAACTGCATAAATTAAAAGCTGCTAATTTAGAACTAAAAAAAAGATTTAAATACGCAACAAAAGTAACTTTTAGTGATGTAGTAAGTGTGCGACCTATTCCAAGAAGTGTCGTTGTTGATGTTACAACAGATGGTACTATTGAAGATAGAAGCTTAAAAAGATTAATAGATGCTTACAGAAATTGTAGAACTTCATTATTAGAGAAAGATATTCGTGCTATTGATCGTGACTACTATTTATCTCATAGTTCCTATTCTGAACCAGATCTTCAAACAAGTTGTGAAACCCCTACATCTATTACTAGAAGTGAAGCTGCTGAGATGGAAGCACAAAAATCTGTAGATCGAGTTGTTTACGGAAGAAATGGAGGGTCCTTTGAAAGTGAACGAACCTATTTTAAAGATGGAGCAGAACCACTTTCAGATAGATCTGGCATAGAACTATCTGGAGAAAAAGTACTTCAAAGAGAAACTCAGAAACAATACAATAATAGACAGAAAAGAGCTACTAAAGCACCCAAAGATCGTGCAGTAATCTTTCATAGAAGTAAAAGTATATAAGATTTTGTTTAAAGGCACTACCTCCTGTAGTGCCTTTAAACAAAATCTTATATTAAAACCCCACTAGCTGTTGATGTAACTTACTAACCTCGTCTTTGATACTAGAATTTTCTGAGTTATCTAAGATATAGTCTGCCAAAGGAATTTTTTTTGCATCATCCCACTGATTATTCATTCGTTGTTCCACTTGTGCTACAGTACAAGTATCACGGCTAATTACTCTTTGTATCCGTATTTTTTTGGAAGAAGTTACCAAAATTGTCGCATCAATTTTTTTATAAGAGCCTGTCTCGAATAAAATAGCAGCCTCTTTTAAAACATATTTTTGAGTTTTAGTTTGACGCCATTTTTCACACCAAGATTCAAAATCAGACTGAACCAAAGGATGTACAATAGTATTAAGCACTTTTAATTTTTCTTTGTTTTTAAAAACTAAAGAAGCTATCCATTTTTTATTTAAAGTCCCATCTGATAAATAAGAAGAACTTCCAAACGCATCTTTAATGGCTGTAATCGCATCAGGGTGTGTTTGAATGAGTTTTTTCGCCTGAATATCTGCATTATATACAGGAACACCCAAAGTTTCAAAAATAGAAGCAATATATGATTTTCCACTTCCAATACCTCCTGTAAGGCCTATTACTCTCATGATTTTTCTTATTTTTAAAAATTTATTTTTTTATACCAATTCTTGCTTAGAGCTTGTTTAAACTGAATACAAACTGTAATTCAGAAGTTTAAGGTTTTGGTTT
>WTKB01000251.1 GCA_011524575.1 Aquimarina sp. | reverse complement strand
CCAAAACCTTAAACTTTTGAATTACAGTTTGCATTTAGTTTAAACAAGCTCTTAGTAATTAAAATCAATATAAAATTATACCAATTGATTTTTGAAATCGATATAAAATAAATTGAAGTATTTTTTTCTTTATACGTATTATAAAAATCAAGCATAGCCTTAGTTGCGGTTTATTTTTCTAATAAAGTAGAAAGGAAAAAGAAACGATTTATTATATCGATTTTAAAGATTAATTGGTATTAGTTACAGGGAATTTATATGGGTGTTCATACTAACTGCTATAAGATCAGAAAAGTTTTAACCTATTTATAGGTAATAGCATAGTGTCATTCTGTATTTTTGTTTTAGTATTTTAAGAAGCTAGATTATGAAATTACATATTTTAAATGGTCCTAATCTTAATAGATTGGGGCTTCGGGAGCCTCATATTTATGGGGCCACTACTTTCGAGATGTATTTTAAAGAACTTCAAGAAAAGTATAAGAAGTTATATCCTGAGTTAGAATTGTCTTACAGTCAATCTAATCATGAGGGTGATCTTATTGATGTTATTCATAGCTCAGAGCAGAATTATCAAGGTATTGTTTTAAATGCAGGTGCTTATACGCATACTTCTGTGGCCATTGCAGATGCTATTAAATCTGTGACTACGCCTGTAGTAGAGGTGCATATCTCAAATACATTTGCAAGAGAGTCCTTTAGACATCATTCGTACTTATCTCCTAATGCATCAGGAATTATTGTAGGTTTCGGTCTTAAAAGTTATCAATTAGCTATCGAGAGTTTTCTTTAAGAGCTTGTTTAAAGGGATTACAAGAAGTAGTGAGTTTAAACAAGTTCTGAATAAGCTCTAAACAAGCCCTAAGTTAATAAAGAAAATTACATCCTGTGATTTTTTCAAAAACTTGCTATTGTATCCTACAATACAAGTGCTATAAATTTATTATTTTTGATTCTTTATCTAGAGTCTTAAAATAAAATTCAGTTACAAAAAAATTTAAGTCACTTCAAATTCTCATTCTTGAGAAGTAATTTAATTACGCACAATTTAACATATGAAAAAGTTTAGTCATAGAGTCACTCAAGACGACACACAGCCAGCAGCTAAGGCAATGTTACATGCAATTGGTCTAACTAAAGAAGACTTTGAAAAACCAATGGTTGGAATTGCAAGTACTGGTTATGAGGGAAATCCTTGTAATATGCACCTTAACGATTTAGCTAAATTAGTTAAAGAAGGTACTTTGGAAGAGGATGTCGTTGGTTTGATATTCAACACCATCGGAGTGAGTGATGGAATCTCTATGGGTACACCAGGAATGCGTTTTTCATTGCCATCAAGAGATGTTATTGCAGATTCTATGGAAACTGTGGTACAGGCCATGTCTTATGATGGAATGATTACTGTAGTGGGGTGCGATAAAAATATGCCGGGAGCATTAATGGCAATGATTCGTTTAAATCGTCCAGCTATTTTAGTATATGGAGGTACTATTGCTTCAGGACACCATGGTGGTAATAAATTAGATGTAGTTTCTGCTTTTGAAGCTTGGGGTGCAAAAGTTGCAGGAAACATCGATGAACAAGAATACCAAAACGTTATTGAAAAAGCTTGTCCAGGAGCAGGTGCATGCGGAGGTATGTACACAGCAAACACTATGGCATCAGCTATTGAAGCCTTAGGAATGGCACTTCCTTTCAATTCTTCTAACCCCGCAGAAGGTGAAGCTAAAAAGCTAGAATCTATTGCTGCAGGTAAAGCTATTAAAGTACTCTTAGAAAAAGACATCAAGCCTTTAGATGTTGTTACTCGTAAATCTTTAGAAAATGCGGTTCGTTTAGTAACCATTATGGGAGGGTCTACCAATGCAGTATTACACTTTTTAGCCATTGCACGTGCCGCTGATATTGAATTCACTTTGGAAGATTTCCAAAAGATTAGTGATACTACTCCGTTTATTGCGGACTTAAAACCAAGTGGTAAGTATTTAATGGAAGACGTACATCGTGTGGGTGGTATTCCAGCAGTACTTAAATACTTATTAAAAGAAGGTTTGTTACATGGTGATTGTTTGACTGTTACAGGAAAAACTTTAGCTGAAAACCTTGCGGAAGTTGCTGATTTAACAGAAGGACAAGATGTTATAAAACCACTAAATGCACCAATAAAAGCTACGGGACATTTACGAATGCTTTATGGAAATTTAGCCAAAGATGGTTCGGTAGCAAAAATTACTGGAAAAGAAGGTTTACGTTTCCAAGGAACTGCTAAAGTCTTTGATGGCGAATATGCTGCTAATGATGGTATCCGTGATGGAAAAGTACAAAAAGGTGATGTGGTCGTTATTCGTTATGAAGGGCCAAAAGGAGGTCCTGGAATGCCAGAGATGTTAAAACCAACAGCTGCAATTATGGGAGCGGGATTAGGTAAAGATGTGGCATTAATCACTGACGGAAGGTTTTCTGGAGGGACGCATGGTTTTGTTGTAGGACACATCACACCAGAAGCCCAAGAAGGTGGGGTTATCGGTCTTGTAAAAGATGGTGATATCATTACTATTGATGCAGAAACTAATGCAATCACAGTAGATGTATCTGATGAAGAATTGGCAAAACGTAAAGCAGATTGGACTGCACCAGAATTAAAATTTAAAAAAGGAGTACTTTATAAGTATGCACGTTCGGTATCTTCAGCCTCTCAGGGGTGTGTGACCGATGAGTTTTAGTGGTTTTAACCTAGATGTTAGCGCTTTTTTAAAATGATTACAGGAAGTAGTAAGTTTAAACAAGCTCTTATCAATAAGCTACTTTAAAAAGTTATAGTGAATATTTTAAAGTAATTTGAAAATACTTTATAGCTTATTATAAAAGAAAATCTTGAAATTATTTTATAATAAGCTATAGTAAATACTAATATATTATGAGTAATACTTCTCAAATCACAGGAGCTGAAGCTATAATTAGATGTTTGCTTGCAGAACAAGTAGACCTAATTTATGGTTATCCTGGTGGAGCAATTATGCCTGTTTATGATGAGCTCTATAAATTTCAAGATCAGTTAACTCATGTGCTTACACGTCATGAGCAAGGAGCAGCTCATGCTGCCCAAGGGTATGCAAGAGTCAGTGGTAAAGTAGGTGTAGCTATAGCTACTTCTGGACCAGGAGCTACAAATCTTGTTACAGGAATTGCAGATGCTCAAATCGATTCTACACCTATGGTTTGTATTACAGGTCAAGTAGCTTCTCATTTACTTGGATCGGATGCTTTTCAAGAAACAGATATTGTAGGGATTTCCACACCTGTAACCAAATGGAATATTCAAGTTACTAAAGCAGAAGATATTCCTAGCGTTATTGCTAAAGCATTTTATATTGCACGTTCTGGCCGTCCAGGTCCAGTACTTGTAGATATTACAAAAGATGCCCAGTTTGGTTTACTTGATTTTGATTATAAAAAGTGTACTGGAGTACGTAGCTACAAAGCCATACCAGATACTTGTCCAGATTCTCTAAAAGTTGCTGCTGCTATAATTAATAGTGCTAAAAAACCTATGATTGTATGGGGGCAAGGTGTGATTTTAGGAGAAGCAGAAGCAGCGTTTGCTGCATTTTTAGAAAAAACAGGAATCCCTGCTGCATGGACTATTTTAGGAGTTTCTGCTATTGCTACGGATCATCCACAAAATGTGGGTATGGTAGGAATGCATGGAAATTACGCACCAAACAAACTTACTAATGAGTGTGATGTGCTTATTGCCATTGGGATGCGTTTCGACGACCGTGTTACGGGTAATTTAAATACGTATGCCAAGCAAGCTCGTGTAGTACATTTTGAAATAGACCCTGCTGAGATCAATAAAAATGTAGATTGTGAAGTGGCTGTTATGGGTGATGTAAAACATACCTTAGCTGCTATTTTGCCTCATCTAGAGACTAAAAGCTATCCAGAGTGGTTTGCTCAGTTTAAAGCTTTAGATGCTATTGAGAAAGAAAAGGTGATCGATAACGAACTTTTTCCAAACCCAGAAAAAGGGATAAGTATGGGAGAGGTGATACGTAATATTAATGAAGTTACTAAAGGAGACGCTGTTGTAGTTACTGATGTTGGTCAACATCAAATGATGGCTATCAGGTATGCGAATTTCATTCGTACTAAAAGTAATATTACTTCTGGTGGTTTGGGTACTATGGGGTTTGCTTTGCCAGCTGCTATTGGTGCTAAAATGGGAGCTCCAAACCGTGAGGTTATTGCTGTAATTGGTGATGGAGGATACCAGATGAATATCCAAGAATTAGGTACTATTTTTCAAAATAATACAGGTGTAAAAATAGTGGTACTAAATAACGAATTTTTAGGAATGGTACGTCAGTGGCAAGAATTGTTTTTTGAACACCGATATGCTTCTACAGAAATGGTAAATCCTGATTTTGTAAAGATCGCAGAAGGGTATCATATACCTGCTAAAAAAGTGACGGAAAGATCAGATCTTGAAGCAAGTGTAAAGACAATGTTAGCAACTCCAGGACCTTACTTCTTAGAAGTTTGTGTAGAGAAAGAGAATAATGTATTTCCAATGATTCCTACAGGAGCTTCGGTTTCTGATATAAGATTAAGTTAAGATGGGAGAAAAAAAAGAGTATTTTACCATTTCGGTATATAGTGAAAATAATATTGGCTTACTGAATCGAATTTCTGCTATTTTTTTAAAAAGGCACGTAAATTTATTAAGCATGACGGCTTCTAAGTCTGAGATTGATGATGTCTATAGATTTATTATTCTAGTAAAAGTTACAGAAACTCAGGTTAAGAAAATTGTAGGGCAAATTGAAAAACAGATTGAAGTGATTCGTGCATTTTACCACACGGATAGTCAAACTATTTATCAAGAAACAGCATTGTTTAAAATAGCTTCAGACTTGCTTTTTGAAGAGCCACATATTCAAAATATCATAAAGAAAAGTGGAGCGATAATAGTGACTGTTAATAAAAAGTTTTTTGTGCTTTCCAAAACAGGAACACATATGGAAACAGAAGCACTTTATGATGCTTTAAAGCCTTTTGGTTTATTGCAGTTTGTGCGTTCTGGGCGTATTGCAGTAACTAAGGAAGCTATGAATATTTCTGAGATTCTAGCTAATTTTAAAGAGGAGTAATACTTTTAAACAAGCTCTTACTATTATTAAATAAAAAACCCCTATAGAAACATAGGGGTTTTTGCATTTTATGACTACAACATAAGAGCTTGTTTAAACTGAATACAAACTGTAATTCAAAAGTTTAAGGTTTTGGTTTACTTTTAAATGACGTGCATATCGAGATATGTAAGTCATTTTAAAGTGATCCAAGTTCTTAGAAATTTGGATTACAGGAAGTAGTGAGTTTAAACAAGCTCTTAAACTAAAAACAACTATAAATACTTCGCCATTTCTTTTTGTAATTTTTGAGCCTCTTTAGCTGCTTTTTTTGCAAAGTCTTCATTTTTGGATTTATATATAATTCCTCTAGAAGAATTTACAAGTAATCCAATATTTTTAGTAAGCCCATATTTACAAACATCTTCTAGGCTACCTCCTTGAGCCCCAACACCTGGTACTAACAAAAAGCTATCTGGTACGATCCTTCTTACCGCTTTTAAATGTTGAGCTTTGCTTGCACCTACCACATACATAAGGTTTTCTGAGTTTTCCCACTCTTTAGAGGTTTTAATCACAGATTGGTAAAGGGCATCCTCTTCTGCATCTTTAGAGAAAGTTTGGAAATCACAAGCACCAGAATTTGAAGTAAGTGCTAGTAAAATAGTATGTTTATCTTTAAACTCTAAAAAAGGCTCTACAGAGTCTTTACCCATGTACGGTGCTACAGTGATCGCATCAAAGTTAAGGTGCTTTAAAAAGGCTTGTGCATACCTACCAGAGGTGTTTCCAATATCTCCTCGTTTAGCATCCGCAATCGTGTAGATTTCAGGGTAGTTGGTGTTGAGGTAATTGATGGTTTTTTCTAGAGCGATCCATCCTTCAACTCCGTAAGCTTCATAAAAAGCAATATTGGGTTTGTAACTCACCGCATAAGTGTGCGTTGCATCAATAATAGCTTTATTAAAAGCAAAAATAGGATCTTGTTCTTTAAGTAGGTGTTTTGGGATTTTTTCTAGATCTGTATCCAAACCAATGCAAAGGAAGGATTTCTTTGATTTGATTTGATCTACAAGGTGATTTATTTTCATGATAATAAAAAGTAAATTTTAAATGTGATGTAAAAATAAGTATTAATCGGAGTGGTTTTGTTCTATGTCCCCTAAAAAACCTAATAAATACTGATATTTGTCAGTAAATTTTCCGTTTTTAAGCACGCAAGCTGCTTCAAGACACAAATCTTCTCTATTATTAGCCAATTTTGGAAAAATCTCTTTGGTGAATTTTTCTCCAAAAAAGGTGCTACTTGCTCTTGGGAGTAGTGATGGTAAGTGATCAATAGCCATTACAGCAATAGTATCTGATTTTAGAAAATCGTCTTCTTGATGTGTTTTTTTATGATAACCAAAAATTGGTGCTTTTGCTGTAGTTGTTTTTAGAGTAGTGGGTAATGGGCCTTCGATAGGATCACAGGAAAGATCCCCTATAGTATTTATTTTAAAATCAGGTTTAGAGAGGTCTTCTTTTGTAAAAAAAGAAGGCATGTTCTTATGGAAGTAATGAGCAGCTATAAATAGTTCTACATTATGGATGTACTTTGTAAAAGTATTGTTGTAATTACTTGGGTTTTTTAAAAAATCGGTTTCTTCAAATTTTTTATTTGTTTTACTTTTTAAGTAATCCGATTTTTTAAGTTGCACAAAACGAAGTTTCTTACTTGTAGGATCTGTGTTTGAAATTAAAAATTCGGAACTGTTTTGTTTTTCAAAACCAATACCTTCTAAAAAATCTTGTACCCCATACCCAACATTTCCTGTGCCTGTAACAACAATAGGTAAATTTTTTGGTAATTTAATTTTTTGTACAGCTGTAATCAATTCTTTTGTATTTGAAAACAACGTAGGACAGGGAAGGGTAAAGCTTTGGTGTTTCATGCCATAAGCTCTCAGGCTTTGGTAAGCCCCTATGTACCCTGCTTTGTACCCAAAAGCGAGGAGTCTTCTTTGGTTTTTTAGATTGATAAGGTTTTCATAATCATAAAAAGTAATTCCTTTTCGATAGAGTCCTTTTAAATATTCCTTGTTATAAGATTGCATTTTTGTGGTATGCGAAAAGAAAAAATAAGTTTTATTTTTCTGCAGTTTTTCAAGTTTAATGGCTTTAATTCCCAAATAAACATCGGCATTAAGGGTTTGTGGAGTAGCCACTACCTCAAGATTTAAATCGGTGTATTCTTTGTCCGAAAAAGCTCTATGAGGCGAACTTTCTACTAAAAATTGGTGTTGTGGGTATTTTTTTTTAATTTCAAGCAATTGTTTTGGACTAAGAAGTACCCTACGTTCAGGAGCTTGTTCTTTAATTAGTACAAATTTCAAAGTGGTATAGTATAAAAAAGAGGTTGTTTTTTTAGATTACAAAGATATTACA
>WTKB01000029.1:5167-7624 GCA_011524575.1 Aquimarina sp. | reverse complement strand
AATTGTTAGAGACCTAGAGAGAGAGCAGAAATATATGGAGAAAATCCAAACAGATATGATTTTTTTATCAGCAGGTATTCAGTTTGGAGGTGGTATAGGTCATGCTTATACAGCAGCTCAAAAAATTATGCTTAGGTTAGTACCTATACGAAAAAATATTACTAAATTAAGAAAAGAAGTAAACAATAAAACTACTATTTTTTACAGTTTGTTTCCTGGAAGACCTATTTAAACTGGACGACCTATTAAAAAAAATATAGATTAATAAAATAATAAGTGCATGAGTAGTGGAATTACCTATATTCAAAGTTATGAAACCATATTAGATACTGCTGGTGGGGGGCTTCCAGCAATGGTAGCTTCGTATAATACCTATGTGTTGCCACTTGCTGCAGCTATTGGTGCAGTTTATATTATGATTCAAGGGATTAAAATTGTAGCAGATCCTGGTGCAGGAAAAGTTGATTTTAATACATTAGTCAAACCCATATTAATACTTGCAGTGTTGGTTTTGTATAATGATATAATGGGAATAATGGATGACCTATTTGATATTTTGACATCTATTTATGAAATTCCTCCATCTCAGTTAGACAATACCACCACTACTATGGGAGAAACACAAGATACTGGTGGACCAGATGGTGGGGGTATTTATGATATTGTTCAAATTAATCCTTTCTTTGAGTTTATCCATATGGTGGTGTTCTTTTTTGCTTCTGCAGTTGGTTTTTTTATGTTGTGTAGGCAGCTTGTAGCAATCAAAATGCTTTACTTAATAGGTCCACTAGCCCTTACTTTTTCAATGGTTCCAGGGAATTTTGGTACTTTACAAAAATGGTGGGCAAGTTATATGTCTGTTTCTTTATGGAAACCTATATATTATATCATGATGGCATTGTTGGAACATGTTAGTTCTTTAAATGGTACGTCTGGTTTCGCAATTGAAGATATTTTATTCACATTTGCTTTTCAGTTAGTTATGGTTTGGACTGTTCTTGAAATCCCAGAATATGCCTATTTCTTAGTTTCATCTGATGCACCTTATAGAGGAGGGCAAGCTGTAGAGAAAGTTTATGGGCAAGGTGCAGCTGTTGGTGCTAATGCTTTAAATTACGGTAAAAAAGCAGCTACTGGAGTATTAGGAGGTATTGGTAATGTAGGAGCACGAGCTGTAGGTACTATCAAACGAACAGGTGTAGGAGGTAGTTCTTCTAACAATAATAATGATATTAAGAAATAATATATTTTCTCTTATTACGCAGTTAATAGATGTATTTTTAACTTAAATATTTGTAAGTCATATAGTAATTTTTGTTTATTTATAAATAATATTAGTAACATTTGATTAAAATGTATTATTTTTAAGATGTGTTATTAAAATAATATAGTGTAATAATCTTTAATTTTTCTTGATTATGGGAGTTGAAAATGATGATAGAGATCAATCCGTTGGTACGTCAGTAGGGTATTCTTTAACCCCTACTCAAGAGTATTCTGAACAGTTTGTAAAATACGGTGTAGCTGAAAACTTAGGTCAATTGCCTAAAACCAAAGGTAGTTTTTTTAAACGAAACAAAAATAAGGCACTCGATAAAACCCGGTTAGGTACAGGAAGAGCTAGTTATACCGTACAGCATGGTAAAGGTAAAGATAGTGGTGGAAAAGAAAATATTTCTTTTTTAACTCCAAAGGACGTTGTTGTTGCTTCTCTTACTTCAGCTTTAGAGCAAGCTGAAAAAGCTAAAAAAGAGTTGATAAAGTCTGGAGCAAGCGGCACAGATATAGATCAAGAAATGCGTGCTATTGAGAGCTCTATCAAAGAACTTTCAGCGTTCAGAAACAAGGTACTACTTTGTGAAGATGCCACAAACCTCAAAGATCTTGAACTTGATGAGTCAGAGAAAAAGATTTTAAAAGGGATTCTTAAACCAGCTTTAGAGTCTGCTTTGGTTAAGAATGCTAAAACCGAGAAGTTACTTAATAAGGCTGTAAAGAATAAAGGGGCAAGAAGAGTTTCAAATGCTATTGAAGAGTGGGACGATAAACTTGATAAGGTTTCTGAGGCTTTAGTTGATATGATATCATCTCGTGGTCACTCTGATACTTCACAGTTAATGGCAGGTTTATTATTACTTGCTACATTAGCTTTACAAGTTGGAGTAACGGCTATTGGCGTGGTGCCTTATCAAATGATGTTCAAACCATATTATGATTTGGATCTAAAACCTGAGGACCTTGAAAAGAAAGATGCTATTCAAAAGGCATCATTACAGGCACAGCAGGAAGCATTAGAAGCTATTGAAAGTAAAGTTGAAGATAAGGTTACTGTTCCTGTAGAACTGCCACAAGGTGCTTTAGAAGAAATTCCAGAACAAGAGGTTACTCCAGAACAAGAAACTGCTGCAAAACAAGAAACTGCTCCAGAACAAGAAACTGCTCCAGAACAAGAAACTG
>WTKB01000029.1:0-5067 GCA_011524575.1 Aquimarina sp. | reverse complement strand
AGTGTTGAAAAAGCACCGGTTCATGTTTTTAGTGCTGCTGCAAAAGATCGGGATCAAACAAAAGGCACAGCACCTGTTGTAGGAACAGCAACTCCGAGTGTTGAAAAAGCACCGGTTCATGTTTTTAGTGCTGCTGCAAGAGATCGAGAGCAAGTAAAAGGAGCTGCACCTGTTGTAGGAACAGAAACTCCGAGTGTGAAAAATGCACCAGTTCATGTTTTTAGTGCTGCTGCAAGAGCTAGACAGCAAAGTGCTTCTACTCCATCTAATCCTTTCCGTTTTGCGGAGAAAAGTACTACTCCTGTTGCTAAAGTGAAAGCTACTGAAACTGTAGGTAGTCGTGTGTCAACCGCTCAGGCTGATCCAAAGGCTGTTGCAAAGTTTGAGCAAATGCTACGCAATCAAAAGAAACCAAATAATCAAAGAGCGAATGCTTTTAGACGACGTTAGTTGTTTGAATTAATATTCTTTTTTTTTCATAAAAAACAGCAAAAGCTCTTATTTAAGAGCTTTTGCTGTTTTTTATGAGTTTTTTTTTTTTTTTTTTGAGAATTTAATAATAAAGTTAGTTCTAGTTAACTGTTTAGTGAGTATTTGTTAAAGAATATAGTTTAAGGTTTTTAAATCTATAATTTTTTACGTTTATTATGTATAATCGTTTTAAACAAGAGTTAAAGCTATTTTAAATGTTGTAAATGTGCTTTATCAAAGTTAACTTTGTTTAACTTTATTTTAAATATATATTAACAATGGGTGGTTTAGTCCAATCTTCGATCGCACGAAAAGTAGCAATGGCATTGTCTGGAATGTTTTTAGTATTCTTTTTGTTGCAACACTTCAGTATCAATTTAACTTCGGTAATTAGTCCAGAGGTTTTTAATGAATTATCTCATTTCATGGGTATTAACCCTGTTGTGCAGTTTGCACTACAACCTGTACTTATTTTTGGGGTAATATTTCATTTTATAATGGGATTTGTCTTAGAGCTTAAAAATCGTTCTGCAAGAGGTGTAAAGTATAAAAGTTATAATGGATCAGCTAATTCTAGTTGGATGTCTAGGAATATGATTCTTTCAGGAATTGTAATTTTAGCATTTTTAGGATTGCATTTCTACGACTTTTGGTTTCCTGAAATTGCATACAAGTATATTGATGCCAAGCCAGCAGATGCTACAAGGTATTACCAGGAATTACAACATAAGTTTCATAGTCCTGTTCGCACAGGTTTGTATTGTGTTTCTTTCTTGTTTTTAGGTTTACATTTATGGCATGGTTTTGCTTCTTCGTTTCAGTCGGTAGGTTTTAATAATAAGTTTTCGGGACCGATTACTTGTTTTGCGAAACTTTTTGCAGTTATCATTCCATTAGGTTTCGTGGGTATTGCACTGTTTCATCACTTTAATCACTAATCAAAATTCCTTATGGCTTTAGATTCAAAAATACCAGAAGGTCCTTTAGACAAAAAGTGGACCAATCATAAAAATAAAATTAACCTTGTTAATCCTGCCAATAAAAGAAACATTGATGTAATTGTTGTAGGTACAGGTTTAGCAGGTGCAAGTGCAGCAGCATCTTTAGCAGAATTAGGATACAATGTGAAAACATTTTGCTATCAAGATTCCCCTCGAAGAGCTCACTCTATCGCAGCTCAAGGAGGGATTAATGCTGCTAAAAACTATCAAGGTGATGGCGATTCCAATTATAGATTATTCTATGATACGATAAAAGGAGGAGATTACCGTTCTAGAGAAGCTAATGTATATCGTTTAGCGGAGGTTTCTTCTAATATTATTGATCAGTGTGTTGCACAGGGAGTTCCGTTTGCAAGAGAATATGGAGGATTACTTGATAATCGTTCTTTTGGTGGTGTTTTAGTTTCTAGAACATTTTATGCAAAAGGGCAAACAGGACAACAGTTATTACTGGGAGCCTATTCAGCTCTTAATAGACAAATAAATAGAGGAAAAATCCAAGCTTTTAACCGCCATGAGATGCTAGATTTAGTACTCGTTAAAGGTAAAGCACGAGGTATTATTGCTCGAAATTTAGTTACTGGAGAAATTGAAAGACATGGGGCTCATGCAGTAGTGTTGGCTACAGGTGGTTATGGAAATGTATTTTTCTTGAGTACTAATGCTATGGGAAGTAATGTTATGGCAGCTTGGAGAGCACACCGAAGAGGTGCTTATTTCTCTAATCCATGTTATACACAAATTCATCCAACCTGTATTCCTGTTTCTGGAGATCACCAGTCGAAGCTTACATTAATGTCAGAATCACTTAGAAATGATGGACGTATTTGGGTTCCAAAAAATATCGAGGACGCAAAAGCTATTCGAGAGGGGCGATTAAAGCCAACTGAAATCTCAGAGGAAAACCGAGATTATTATTTAGAAAGAAGATACCCTGCTTTTGGTAATTTAGTGCCAAGAGATGTAGCTTCAAGAGCTGCTAAAGAGCGTTGTGATGCTGGTTACGGCGTGAATAAAACAGGTGAAGCAGTGTATTTAGATTTTGCTTCCGCCATAGAACGTTATGGAAAGGAGAAAGCATTAATTTCTGGTATTGCTAATCCTACAAAAAAACAAATCATAGATTTAGGTGAAAAAATTGTTGAGGCAAAGTATGGAAACCTATTTCAAATGTATGAGAAAATTGTAGATCAAAATCCTTATAAGACACCTATGATGATCTATCCTGCAGTACATTATACTATGGGAGGTCTGTGGGTTGATTATAATTTACAAACGACAATTCCTGGTTGTTATGCAGCAGGTGAAGCAAATTTCTCTGACCATGGTGCCAACCGCTTAGGTGCATCAGCATTAATGCAAGGTTTAGCTGATGGTTATTTTGTATTGCCTTATACTATTGGTGATTATTTATCAGATGATATCCGAACTGGTAAAATTTCTACAGATACACCAGAGTTTGCAGCTGCCGAAAAAGAAGTTAAAGCTCGTATTGAAAAATTGATAGGTGCTGCAGGAAAACATTCTGTTGATTATTACCATAAGAAATTAGGTAAGATCATGTGGAATAAGTGTGGTATGTCAAGAAATAAGAAGGGATTAGAAGAGGCGATTGAAGAGATTGCTGTTCTTCGTGAAGATTTCTGGAAAAATGTTTCTATTCCTGGGGATGCAAATGGAATGAACACCGAACTTGAAAAAGCAGGTCGTGTTGCAGATTTTCTTGAATTAGGGGAGTTGTTTGCAAAAGATGCTCTTAATAGAGAAGAATCTTGTGGAGGACATTTTAGAGAAGAACATGTAGAGCAAGATGGCCCTCAAAAAGGAGAGGCTTTACGTGATGATGAAAACTTTAAGTATGTAGCTGCATGGGAGTATAAAGGAGCTCCAAAGGATGCAGTACTTCATAAAGAAGATTTAGTATTTGAAAATATTGAATTAAAAACACGTTCATATAAATAATTAAAATTTTACAGGAAATTTGGATTTAAAAAGATATTTCTTGTAAAATTTTATTACACTTAAAAATACGCAAGAGTAATGAAGTTATTGTTAAAGATATGGCGTCAGAAAAACGCCCAAGATACAGGTAAGATGGTGGACTACCCGATTGATGGGGTAGAAGAGGATATGTCTTTTTTAGAGATGTTAGATGTACTCAATGAGGGATTAATTAATAAAGGGGAGGAACCAGTTGTTTTTGATCATGATTGTAGAGAGGGTATTTGTGGTATGTGTTCATTGCAAATCAATGGAGAACCTCATGGGCCAGATCGTCATGTGACGACTTGTCAATTACATATGCGTATGTTTAATGATGGAGATACTATTACCATCGAACCTTTTAGAGCAAAGGCATTCCCTGTTGTAAAGGATTTAATGGTAGATCGTAGTGCTTTTGATAGAATTCAACATGCTGGTGGCTATATTTCTGTAAATACTTCAGGAAATACTATTGATGCAAATGCTATTCCTGTAAATAAACAAAATGCAGACGATGCCTTTAACGCTGCAGCTTGTATCGGATGTGGTGCTTGTGTAGCTGCTTGTAAGAATGCTTCAGCAATGCTTTTTACTTCTGCAAAAGTATCTCAGTACGCTTTATTGCCACAGGGTCAGGTGGAAGCTGTTGATCGTGTAAGAGCCATGGTTTCTCAGATGGATGCTGAAGGTTTTGGTAATTGTACCAATACTGGTGCTTGTGAGGTAGAGTGTCCTAAGGGAATTTCACTTGAGAATATTGCAAGAATGAATAGAGAATATTTATCAGCATCCTTAAAGTCCTAAAATATTAGCTTTGTATTAGAGTTTGTTTAAATTGAATGCAAGCTGTAATTCAGAAGTTTAAGGTTTTGGTTTGCTTTTAAGGAACTTGCATATCGAGATATGCAAGTTCTTTTAAAATGATCCAAGCTCTTAGTATAAAATAACCTCTTGAAGATTCAAGAGGTTATTTTTTTGTTTTATTATTTAATTGCTCCAAAATAATTAATATTTTCACCACTAATCTTTGATATCACTATAAAGTAAATTAAAGGAAAAAAAGAAAAGATTTATTATTTTGATTTTAAAGATTATAGTGAAAATATTAATTATTCTTAAATCTCATTCAATTAAAGAAATACGATCCTGTTATTGGGAACTTTCAGAGTATTTCGAAACTTTAAATTGGTCTGAGGATTTTAATATCATATATAATATTGATTTAAACTCACTATTTCCTGTAATTCAAAATCTTAAACTTTTGAATTACAGTTTGTGTTCCCTTTAAACAAGCTCTCAAAAGATCGTACAGTTATTAATGTTTCGTGTTTTCTTAAAGAAATACTTCATGAAGACTATCAATCAGATTTTCGTAATTATTTAGAGATTCTGAAAATCCAAAAAATGGGTTTTGATTTTGAGGTGCTATTAAAGAATAATTATGGGAATTTTCAAAAGTTAAGATGTTTTTCTTCTGTTAAATCAAAATCCAAATATTTTAAAAACTTAAATAGTGAGACTACATATATTTTGAGTTTTAAGCAGGTGTATCACTTAGTATTTGTAAATCTATATTTTATTAAGAATTACATCTTCTATAATTTTAGGGAAA
>WTKB01000019.1 GCA_011524575.1 Aquimarina sp. | reverse complement strand
CTATAAAGTCAAGAGATTCTATTGTTTATTTCGGAGATCATACCTGTTATCAACAACTAAATAAATACCTAGAAAACACCCCTCCTAGTGCTATTTTCATACTTGTAGATACCAATACACACGAACATTGTTTAGCTTATTTTTTAACAAATATCACCACACAAATACCTATAGAAGTTATTGAGATAGAGGCAGGTGAAATACATAAAAACATTGAAACTTGCAGTGGTGTTTGGAATAGTTTATCTGAACTAGAAGCAGATCGAAAAGCACTTATTATTAACCTAGGAGGTGGCGTTGTTACGGATTTAGGCGGTTTTGTTGCATGTACATTTAAAAGAGGAGTAAACTACATTAATGTACCTACAACCTTACTATCTATGGTTGATGCTTCTGTAGGAGGAAAAACAGGTGTAGATTTAGGAAGTTTAAAAAATATGGTAGGGGTAATTAGTGAGTCTGAAATGGTACTTGTAATGCCTAGTTTCTTAAAAACATTACCTAGCAATGAAATTCGTAGTGGTTTTGCAGAAATGCTAAAACACGGACTAATCCAAGACCAAAACTACTGGGAACGTTTGGTACAAACACAAAATATACATCTAGAAGAATTAGATGGTTTAATTCATGAATCTGTCATTATTAAAAATAACATTGTAACTGAAGATCCTTTTGAACGTAGTGTACGAAAATACCTCAACTTTGGACATACTCTTGGACATGCCATTGAGTCCTACTTTTTAACACACCCAGAAAAACCTAGCTTACTACATGGCGAGGCTATTGCTATAGGGATGATTACAGAGGCTTACTTATCTATGAAGTTACTAAATCTACCAGAAAATAATTTAAAAGAAATCTCTGAAAATTTCACAAAAATATACCCTGCAGTACCTATACTAGAAGAAGATTACCAAGCGATTTTTGATTTACTTATTTTTGATAAGAAAAATGAATCCGGAAAAATTCTTTTTGTACTTTTAGAACAAATAGGTGTTCCTAAATATAATTGTGAAGTTCCTGTGGAACTACTTTCAGAATCTTTAAATTATTATAATCGTATTAATAGCTAATAAGCAGTAAAATAACACCAATTCTTACTCAAAATGATTTATTTTACAGTAGTTTTAAACAAGAATTGGCATAATAGACTTATATACACCTAATGGCACGTTCAAAACAAAAATATTATGTAGTGTGGAAAGGATATGAAACAGGTATTTTTGATTCCTGGAACCACTGTAAAACCGCTGTACACCAATTTGAAGGAGCTATTTATAAGTCATATACAAGTTTAAAAGAAGCTAAAGAAGCGTTTTTGCATGGTATAGATTCTAGTAAAAACGCTTCTGGTTTCAACTACCAAAAGACCCCTCAAAATAATAAAAGTTTATTTGGTACAAATACCCCTATTTGGAATTCCATCAGTGTAGATGCCGCCTGTAGCGGAAACCCTGGAATTGCAGAATACCAAGGCGTAGACACTCGTACAAAAAAACAGATTTTTTACTTTGGAAAACTAGAACAATCCACAAATAATATCGCCGAATTTTTAGCACTGGTACACGCTTTAGCTTATTTAAAAAAACATAACGACCCAAGACCTATTTACACGGACAGCAAAACCGCTATGAGTTGGGTACGTAAAAAAAAGGCAAATACCACCCTACAAAAAACTACAAAAAACAAAGACTCTTTTGCGTTAATGGAACGAGCTGTTTTTTGGTTAAAAAACAATACTTATACCACAAAAATCATAAAATGGGAAACTAAAATTTGGGGAGAAATCCCTGCTGATTTCGGCAGAAAATAGTAGCTGTTTCCCCCCCCCTTTAAACACTAAACTGACTCAATAAAATAGCCGTTGCTGAAGCCACGTTTAAACTCTCAATATTTGAATCTCTATTAGATTTAGGAATAGTAATTTTCTGAGTAACAAAAGCCTCTATCTCAGAAGATATTCCATGAGCTTCGCTCCCCATTACAAGCACATAAGCTTCTTTATTTGCTATAGCAACATCAATACTGCGTTTACCTTCTAAAAACGCCCCATATACAGGCAGCTTGTTTTTTGTAAAAAAATCTGAAAGGTTTTGGTATTTTATAGAAACCCTTGCCAGTGATCCCATACTTGCTTGAACTACTTTAGTAGCGTAACAGTCTGTAGTATGTAAAGAACATATTATATTAGTAATTCCAAACCAATCTGCAAGCCGAATAATTGTCCCTAAATTCCCAGGATCTTGAATACCATCTAAAACAAGAAAAGAAGTATTATTGCCCAAAGTAGTACTATTGGGTAAATCGGGTTGCTTTTGTTCAAATACGGCAATTACTTCGGGGGCGTTGGTAAGATTTGAAATTTGATCCAACACCTTTTGAGAAGTAACTACAATCTTTGAAGGCGTACTATAATCTTTAAAGTGATGTACCTGATTTTCTGTAGTATATAAAACTACAAGAGTATTGTTTTGATTTAAAAAATCTTTTACAATTTTAAGCCCTTCCACACAAAACCATCCTAGCTGTAAACGATTCTTTTTTAAACGTAAACTTTTTATTTTTTTAATTTGATTTTTGGTAACCATGTAAAAACTGTAAATTTGAATTATGTTTTTGTAAAAAAACCGAAATTTTCTATTATACTGGTAAAATAAAACATCTTTGAATTCTTTTTGGGCTAAAACTACTATATTTTTTCTTTTCATTGTAAGTAGCATTTGTTGCTCTGGTTTAAAAGAGCTGCCCTCTGAAAAATCTTTACTTGTAAAAAATGAAATTCTTACAACAGATAAAAACAAAAAAACGCAACATCTATATAGATATTTAATCCAAAAACCCAATAGTAGCGTACTCGGAATTCCTGTAAAATTATATGCTTACCAATTATTTGGTGAAAAAAAATCCGATTCTATTTATACCAAACAATACCTAAACTTTATAGAAAAACATAAGTTTTGGACAAATTTTTGGTCAAAAAAACAAATCCACAGGTATTACCAACGTAAAAAAGCCTTGAACTGGAAACTTACAAAATTTTCTGAAAGACCTGTTTGGCTCAAAGAAAGTGCTATTGAAAAATCTCAAAAAAACCTTAGAGACTACTTTTGGAATCAAGGGTATTTTAACGCAGAAACCGAAGCTAAAATTACTATTGATCACAATAAAAATGCTTCTGTCACCTATAAAGTAAAACCAAAATCTCCTTACCTATTAGGTAAACTAGATACACAGATTTCATCTAAACTAATTGATAGTATTTATCAAAAAAATAAATCTAAAACTTTACTAAAATCAGGGGAGAGATTCATCACCTCAAATCTCGAAAAAGAACGCTTTCGTATCACAAAAAACATGAGAAATCAAGGTATTTATGATTTCCAAAAAGAATATATTCAATTTATTGCCGACACGCTAGAAGGTGATCATAAAAACCACTTAACATTACGCATTTCTGAGCCTAGTACTCCAGTAGAATTTTTCACGGACTCCAAATCAGACACTACCAAATATAATAACAACCTATTTAAACTTACTTATATTGATACTGTCAAAATTTATGTAAATACACCCACAAAAGTAAAAACGAAATACACAGACACCCTTAATTTCAAAGGCTATCAGTTTTTTTCTAAAGGAAAATTAAAATATGCACCTAAATCAATAATCAATAACCTGTTTATAAAACCAAAACAAATTTATAGTGATTCCTTACGTAGTCTTACCTATAAAGCCATTAATAGCCTTGGTGTATTTAAATATCCTAATATTCAATATTTAAAGAAAAATTACACCTCAACTATAAAAAACCATAACCATCAAAATCTAGAAGTAAGCATGATTCTAAATCCTAGAAAGAAATATGCATTCGGTATAGATTTTGATGTATCAACCTCTAATATTCAGGATATTGGCATTGGTTTTGGTGGCTTTTTAAAAATCAGAAATGCCTTTAGACACACCGAAATATTTGAACTCTCTGGGTATAGTAATTTTGGGGCATCAAGTAACATTGAAGATACACAGTCCTTTTTTAATATCTCAGATTTTGGTATAGATGCCAAACTTACTTTTCCAAGAATACTACTACCATTTGGACTGCACCAATGGTTTAAAAAATCGAATACTCCAAAAACCAACATGACTATTGGAATAAATTCACAGAAAAATATCGGTCTTGACAAAGAAAGTGTAGTTAGTGCTGTAAATTATCAGTGGAAACCAAAAAAAAATCAAACACACCAAATCGGGTTATTAGACCTAAGATATGTACGTAACTTAAGAACTCAAAATTATTTTAATGTTTATACGAATGCTTACACCACCACCAATAATATTTCAAAACAAACACTAGGAGTTCAAGAAAATCTACTAACTGAAGATGGAAACTTAAAAAAAACAGATGGTAGTGTCTTGCAATTTATAGACCATGCCCTAACAGGACAATATGGGAGTCAAATAAATGCTATTAATACCAATAAGTTACAAATAATCCGAGAACGCAGAAATCGTCTAACTGAAAATAATTTAATTTTAAGTACGTATTATCGTTTTTTAAAAGATACTCGAACTAATTTATACGATCAAGATTTTTATCGATTTAAGCTAAAACTTCAAAATGCAGGATTCCTTCCCAATATTTTTGCAAAATGGAATAACGAAGAATTAAATACTAATGGGGTTTATGAACTTTTTGGAGTAGAGTATTCTCAATTTTTAAAGCTTGAAACAGAATACATCAAACATTGGAAGATTGATACCAAAAACACATTTGCGTGCAGAGGATTTATAGGACTAGCTATTCCGTATGGGAACTCAAAAAACATTCCTTTCTCGGAAAGTTATTTTGCAGGAGGTTCTAATGATATAAGAGCATGGACTTCATACAAATTAGGCCCAGGTGTAAGTGGTAGTGCCAATGAATTTAATGAAGCTAATTTCAAACTACTTTTTAATTTTGAACACCGCTTTAAACTTTTTGGTGCCTTATATGGAGCATGGTTTATAGATGGAGGTAATATATGGAATGTACTTGATTCTTTTAATGAAGATGAAAGTGTTCGTTTTAATGAGTGGAAAGACTTAAAAAGCATTGCTATTGGAGCAGGAACAGCCTTACGCTACGATTTTGACTTTTTTGTATTACGATTTGATGCAGCATGGCCTGTACATGACCCTGATAAAAACCGTACTCATAACTGGTTTGACGATTTAAACTTTAGTAAAACTGTTTTAAATGTAGGTATTAACTATCCTTTTTAAAACCTTTTTAAAAAAACTTGTTTAACACCTATTAATCTATAAATCGACATCATAAATCGTTTTCAAAGATCAATTGGTACAAAAACTTGTTTAAACTCACTACTTCCTGCAATCCAATTTCTTAAGTTTTGGATTACAGTTCGTAATCAGTTTAAACAAGCTCTAAAAAAACATAAACTAAGCTCCTCCTACTTGTGGTGAAGATACTTTTCTACGTGATGTCCCTTTTTCTGGTGATCTAGCTGATCTAACGGATCTAGCAACACTTCTTGCTCTCTCTGCCTGTGGTTGCACTAAACGAGCTAAATCATTGATATCTTCAATTACTTCACTATCTGAACTACTACTCGACAAATCTATTTCTTCTTCAGAAGATACAGGTACAACAGTCCTCTTATTTACTCCTATAAGACCGAGTACTTGTTTTAAGCGGTTTCTTAATTTTTCACGAGCTTGATTAAATTTTTCCCTTAAAGTAGGTTTGTAATCTAAATTCAAAAACTCATCGGTACGAACATACCGTTTTGAAGCTTCTTCAAAAGTGGGAATATTATTTTTTCTTTGAAAATTCTCGATCTTAGCCATCATTTTTTGAATTTCTGACAAACCTACATCTCTACCATTAATAATGGTATCGTCAGAATCTGGAACTCTAAGATTAGCTTTGTTTTGCTCGTAATCTTCACTCATAACTTCGTCATCAGAAAGTGATAAATCTCCATCAGACTCCACATCATATACTGTTTTTCGCTCACCAAATGAAACTAAAGCAAAATCAATTAAATCAGATATCAATGGAATATTGAATACCGACTTTGTAGAAACCGCTTCTACCTCAGATTGTCTTGCAGATTCTTTAAGTAATCCTGCTAAAATCACCGTTTCTACTCTTCTAAGTTTTTTATAAAAAATATCCAGTTCTTTACGATCTCTTAGGCCTAAAGAAACCTCTATAGTCATTCCTAGTAACTTCTTTGGGCTTAACTGTTCTTCACCAAATAACTCCGCATATTTCTTGTAAACATTTTCATTATCTCTTATATGAGCAAAATGATTTAAACCCGCCTGATACGTATTTAAAGACACTCCTTTAGGAAGATCTTTTGCCAACGCATTCCACATTGCAGAAGCCTCTAAGCCTTTTAATGTTTCAAATCTTGAAGGTACAAAATCAATTGAAATAGGTATTCCTGTGTGTTTTGCAAGTTCACCTATTAAATATTTCAACGGATTACTTTTATCCAGTCCAGGAATCTGTTCATCACTATCTAATAGTTCTGAAAGCCCCATAAAATCTTGGCTTTGATCTCTGTAAACATCAGGATTATCAGAAAAATCAACACCTGGAGCAGGGTCATTAATTATAAACTTCATAGACGAAATCAATTTTCTTGTAAAAAGATTTACTTTCTCTTTACTTTGCTCATCGGCTTGAAGTTGTGAAACCATTGACACTAAAAAACCAACAACTCCTACAGCAGCACCTCTACTATACCCTCCAACAATCAAATCGAAAGGCTCCATTTCTTTACCTTGTGCTACACGTTTTGATTGTTCCTTGAAATAATCTTCTAAACCTTGTAAAAACTCACTTACTTGGACTAAATGAGTCTCTTCGCTATAACCAATAAGAAACTGCTCTAAAATATCTGGAGAAACTCCTACAAGGTTTAAAAGTGATTCTTGAATACGCTCTAAAGGAGTTTTTCTTCGCTCTCGTTCTTCATTTTCACTTTCTCCTCTAAGAAAATCCATTTGCTCAGTCATATCATCAGTAGCAACACCATCTGGCATTAAAACTGTAATATCATGTCCATCTTGCTTATAATTTCTTGATAATTCTGGAGTACTTTCTAACCGTTGTTCATTAGTAACTCCTGTACCTGGAATCCAAAATAATATTTTCTTATTAGCCATAATTACAAACATTTATATACTTAGAACTTGTTTAAACAAGTTACTAAAAAGGAACTTTTAATTTTTTCAAAGGCAAATATAATAATTATAAACAAAAATGACTAAAAATCACATATATATACTTACACACATGCCAAAACACCATACTAACATTAAAATACAATAGCTTATTTAAACAGATACTCTAAGAGCTTGTTTAAACTCCCTACTTCCTGTAATCCAAAATTTTAAGAACTTGGATCACTTTAAAAGGACTTACATATCTCGATATACTCATCATTTAAAAGTAACCCAAAACCTTAAACTTTTGAATTACAGTTTATATTTAGTTTAAACATGCTCTAAAAAGTATATTTATTATCTGCAATTACTTTTGTCGCAATTTGTTTACGAAGTGCAACAACATTAGGTAAATGGGTATATTTTGTAAATCTTTTTAGCCCCATAAGCATCA
>WTKB01000313.1 GCA_011524575.1 Aquimarina sp. | reverse complement strand
CAGGAAAAGACAATACTGTATTATATAATGCTTTAACTTCTGTACTATCGTTGATGCCATCATTATCAGAATCTATATCTCTATAATCGGGATATTCATCTCCATCAAAATTACTATCTGTTTCTGTAGCATCGGACAAGTAATCTCCATCAGAATCTAAGTCTAAGAAATTTTGAATACTATCTTCATCTAAATCTTCTGGGTCAGCCAAGGTAATAGCTTCAATTTGATCTGACAATCCATCATCATCAGCATCTGTCTCTATATGGTTGTACACGCCATCTCCATCAGCATCTAAAAAAGTGGTGTTATTATGTGTGAAATTTAGTGTAGAGTTATAATATTGACCCGATTCAAAATAATCTGGTACAAAATCACCATCAGAATCTTCATCGAGATAATTTGGTGTACCATCATTATCAGAATCTAACAAATGTGAAAGAGAATCTGCCACTAAATTCCCCAAATTATATTCTGCTATGGTACCAAAAACTTCCACTTCGTCTGGTATAGAATCATTATCAGAATCTAAATCTAGATAATTTGGTGTACCATCTTTATCTGTATCAATATTACCACAAATTTGTAAACCAAGGTCTGTTTCTAAATCAACAACCGTATTGCCGCACTCTATAAAGTTGGAGATACCATCTCCATCTTCGTCAGGAAACTCAATAATAAAGTATTGATCTTGGTTAATCTTTTCGTTATCTAATATATCATATGTCTTGATATCAACATCAAAAGTGTCTAGAGCAAGTTCTAAAATAATAGTATCTGAGAGATCTAAGCTAAAGGAATCTACATCGGCAAAGCTAAAGCGGTCTTGATCGGGGTTAGGATAAGTAAAGGTAAAAGTGCTACCGGCAACTCTACTTGTTAACTCTACTACCATGCTGTCAAGTGCAAAATCACCTTCGTTTACTGTAACTCGACCTTGAATTTCTGGAGAAGGATCAATAATAAGGTTTGAAGGTGTTGGAGTAGAAAGGGTAGGTACCATTCCTATAAGAAGCAGAGCAGTATCAGCAGTAATGTTCGTTCTATCTCCAGCACTAACACCTACATTTACGGGATGTGATATATGAGAAGTATCATAAGTTACTATAGCAATTTTATACCTCTCTCCAAAATCCAAATCTAGGTCTCCATTATCGCTTAATTGCTGAAAGTCCAATGTCCACGTTTCAGCATCACTATCTCCATTAGGAAGAGTTAAGGCTGTATTGGTTTGTAAAACTTCATCTAAAACGACACCTGACTCATTCAAAATTTTTATGACCACTGAGTCTGAATGTTCACCATTCGAAATGTCATAGGAATAGGTACCGCTAATAGTGGGAGTAGTGATATTAAAGGCAATATCTTCAAAACTTGGTTCTAACTGAGGTCCTATCCTATCTATAGTTATATTTCCACCAGCACTTATTTTATCTAATCCAGGATCGCCTATAAGATCTACTTTCTCTGTTACAGACACAAACAAACGGAAAATCCCAGAAACTTCTAAGCTTTCTGGAAAGCCAGCATCATTAAAGACTAGAGACCACTGATTACCAAAAGTGGTAAACAACGAACTTCCTTCAGCTGCAACAATAGTAATAATTTGTCCAGTAGAAGTACCATCATCTCTGAGATACTCTAGTGTAACATATGGATTTAAATTAAAATCTACATTATCATATGTACCTGAAATCTCTAAGTTTTCTCCAGAGACTATAAAATCATCATAACCTGCATCTATAGTAACTTCCTGTCCAAAAGTACTCATCAAAAACCAAAAGAATGATACAAAGAAAAATAAAGACTTTTTATTTTCCTTAATACAATTAATTAAATCCATAATCTGTCAAAAATTTAGTACAATACTGTCAATTCCTTAACCTAGGCGCAATTTAAATGTAATAATACAAACAATAGTACTAATGTTGAAATAAAAAAGCTAAAACATAGCTTTCACCGCCTTAAGTTCACTAAAGTTGACCTTATTTGTATGTTAAAAATAATCTTTTTTGAATTAAAACATACAATCTTCTCTCTAGCGAATTAATAAAAAAACTTTGTTTTCCCTTAGCGAATTTATTCTTTTATAGCATAAAATCCGACAATTCCTACTTTTGTAATAGCACAATAATTAATTCTACTTTACGAAGTTAGGGCGTTTCCCTTCGGGTCGGGCTATCCGCTG
>WTKB01000012.1:4135-7638 GCA_011524575.1 Aquimarina sp. | reverse complement strand
AAAACCTTAAACTTTTGAATTACAGTTTGTATTCCCTTTAAACAAGCTCTAAATATTCTAAATCCGAATGCAAAAACAGGCAAACAATACTATAGAAGTCCCTTATAAAGAAACCAAGCGTCTATCTGCTTTGATCCAAGATTATATAGATCAAAACCAGACGCTTTTACCTTTTTGTGAGCAGTTTTTTTCTATTGAAAATTTTGAAAAACAAATAGAAAAAAAAGGTGCTTTTTTTTCGAATGCTGATAGATCTTGTTTATGGTTTTCTTTAAATACCCAGTATTTTATAGATAGAAGTATTTCAAAAAAAGAAATCTCAGGAGCTGTTAAAAATAATATTGAAGCACTTCGTGATAAAAATACTTTTACGATTACCACAGGGCATCAGCTAAACCTTTTTACAGGGCCTTTGTACTTTTTCTATAAGATTTTTTCTACGATAAACCTCTGTGAATCTTTAAAAGAAAAATATCCTGAGTATAATTTTGTACCAGTGTATTGGATGGCTACCGAGGACCATGATTTTGAAGAAATCAACCACTTTACAAGTATTGGAAAAACTTTAACTTGGCATGATCCGAGTTCCGTAAAAAACCAAAGAGGTGCTGTGGGACGTTTGCCTTTAGGTATATCAGATAAACAGGATTTAGAGGCGATCAATCAGGATTTACAGCAGCTTTTAGGAAATCATAAAAATGCTAAAGAGTTACAGGATTTATTTAAAAAAGCCTATTTAAGTGAGGATGCTGATAACTTAGCAGCTGCTACTTTTCGATTGGTTAATTTACTTTTTGGTGATTACGGATTAGTTGTTATAGATGCAGACCGTAAACATTTTAAAGAAAGGTTTATTCCTTATTTAAAAAAAGAACTTTCGGATAAATACACCTATTCAAAAGTTCAAGAAACCAATTCAAGTTTAAAGAAATTAGGATACAAAACGCAAGTAAACCCTCGGGAAATTAACCTGTTTTATATCACAGAAGGGCAGCGTAACCGCATAGAAGCACAGGGCAATAATTTTATTGTTAGTAATAGCAGTAAGACATGGAAATCTTTACAGGAAATTTATGATGAAATGGATAGTAATCCAGAGCGTTTTAGCCCCAATGTGCTTTTAAGACCTTTATACCAAGAGGTTCTTTTGCCTAATTTGGCATATATAGGTGGTGGTGGTGAATTGGCATATTGGATGCAGCTTTCCAGTACTTTTAAAAAGTTTGAAGTACCTTTTCCATTATTGGGACTTCGGGACATGTGTTTACTTTCAGAGTTAAAAGTTTCACAAAAACTTCAAAAATGGGGAGGGAACTATTCTGATTTATTTTTGTCAGAATTTGATCTTCGCCGCAAATATGCCCATAAATTTTCTAGTTTTCCATTAGATTTTTCAAGTACTCGACAACTTTTACATCTTGAATTTGACAAACTTGAAGTACTTGCTAAAAAAACAGACGCTAGCTTTGAAGGTGCTTTAAAAGCCCAACGTCAAAAACAATTAAAAGGACTTCAAGTACTAGAAAAACGATTAGAAAAAGCACAAATGAAGCAACTAATTCAGCAGATAGATGCTGTTGTTGCTGTTCAAAAGCAGTTGTTTCCAAACGGAAATTTACAAGAACGAAGTTTAAATTTTTCTGAGTTTTATAGCTGTTATGGAAAAGGATTTCTACAGGTATTAAAAGCAAATTTAAATCCTTTAAAACAGCATTTTAAAGTGATTGAACTCTAGATGAAGTATCGAAATAAGAGCTTGTTTAAAGGGAATTACAGTTTGTATTCCCTTTAAACAAGCTCTAAATCCTATGATATAAAAAAACAATAGTAGTATTCAAGAATTTTTTTTGATTGCAAAAAATATTATAGACCTTTGTATTACTTTTATAAAAAGATATAAAAAATAATGAGTACAAGACCCATAGAAATAATGGATACGACCCTAAGGGACGGAGAGCAAACCTCTGGAGTATCCTTTTCAGCTACTGAAAAACTGACTTTAGCTAAAGAGTTACTTTTAAAACTTAAAGTAGATCGTATTGAGGTGGCCTCAGCACGAGTGTCTAAAGGAGAGTTTGATGCAGTAAAAGAAATTACCACTTGGGCAAAATCGGCAGGTTTATTAGATCGTGTTGAGGTACTTACTTTTGTGGATAAAGGTGTTTCTTTAGATTGGATGGTCGAAGCAGGTGCAACTGTTCAGAACTTACTTACTAAAGGTTCTTTAAACCATCTTACTCATCAATTAAGAAAAACACCCGAGCAGCATTTTGCAGATATTGAGGCAACCATAAAAGATGCACAAAGTAGAGGCATTACTACTAATGTTTACTTAGAAGATTGGAGTAATGGGATGCGTAATTCTGAAGAATATGTATTACGATATTTAGATTTTTTAAATACACAACCCATAAAAAGAGTGTTACTTCCTGATACTTTAGGAATTCTTACCTACAAAGAAACAGGAAAATTCATCAAAAAACTTATTAAAAGGTATCCTAATTTACATTTTGATTTCCATGCACATAACGACTATGACTTGAGTGTTGCTAATGTAATGGAGGCTATTGAATCGGGAGTGCAAGGTTTGCATCTTACTATAAATGGTATGGGAGAGCGTGCAGGTAACGCCCCGATGGCAAGTGTGATTGCTATTATCAAAGATTTTTTATCAGATCAGGTTCGTATCAATGTAGAGGAAAAATCTTTATACAGAGTTAGTAAACTTACTGAGAATTTTTCTGGGTTTAATATTCCTGTAAATAAGCCTGTTGTCGGAGAAAATGTATTTACGCAAACTGCAGGAATTCATGCTGATGGAGATATTAAAAAGAATCTTTATTATAATGATTTGCTTCCAGAACGTTTTGATAGAAAACGTAAATACGCTCTTGGAAAAACTTCTGGTAAAGCCAACATCGAGAAAAATTTAAAAGAATTGGGTTGGGGAGATTTACCTTCTGATCAAATAAAGCGTATCACTCAAAAAATCATAGAACTCGGAGATAAAAAGAAATTTATTACTCAAGAGGATTTGCCTTTTATTGTCTCAGATGTGTTGGATTTAGATTTTGATCGTAAAGTAGTCGTAGAGTCTTATAGTTTAACAAGTTCCAAAGGAAGGATTCGTCCTGCTGCAGTTGTTGGTATTAGTATCGACGGGGAGTTCTTTGAAGAAGTTGCACAAGGAGATGGACAGTTTGATGCTTTTATGAATGCTCTACGTAAAATTTATGAAAAAAATAATTTAGAAGTTCCTAAGCTTACAGACTATGTGGTGCGTATTCCTCCTGGGAGTAGTTCAGATGCCTTATGTAACACGGTGATCAGTTGGAAAATTGGTAATAAAGAATTTACTACACATGGTTTGGACTCTGACCAAATAGTATCTTCCATACAAGCCACGGAGAAAATGTTAAATCTAATTTTATTAGACGTTTTTTTAGACAAATCGTAACATCGTAACAAAGTTACTTAAAGCTTGTTTAAACGGAATACGAACT
>WTKB01000012.1:0-4035 GCA_011524575.1 Aquimarina sp. | reverse complement strand
TTACAATTTTGATTCCACTTCAGTAGCTGTACTTCTCACATAATAATACCTGTCTAGTAACTGAGGAAGGGCATAGCCATCAATACCATTTATAGCCACTACTTTACCTTTATCTAAGCGTACCCAGTAGTCGTCCAGTAGCATGTTTTCATCAATGTGTATTTCTTCAATAGCGGCGACAACAACTAAGCAACCATTTTCTTTTATAAGGTAGCTATTTAAAAATTTACAACCGATTTTAATTGGGCTTTCTTGTACATAAGGAGCATAAAAACCTTTTAAATATTCTGGAGTAAGTCCAGAATGTTCAAATTCAGAGATTTCTTTAGGGAAATTGCCAGAAGTAAGGTGGGCTTTAGCGGTAATATTTTCTGATATAGCATTTAGGGTAAAGTACTCCATAGTTTTTAGGTTTTCAAAACTATGACGTTCTACAGTGAGTGGGCGTAGGGTAAAGGTAATCATGGCTGGGTCGCTGCCAAGATGTACTACAGAATTAAATACTGCTAAATTAGTTTGACCTGATGAAGATTTTGTACCGAGTAAGTGTGCCGACTTATACCCCGATACACTGTTTATTAAATTTAACCGCTCCACTTTTGATAGAGCGTCAAAATCTTCTTTCGATATGTTTTTCTGTTTCATATTTTTGTAATTTTGTTAAACAAAATTACAAAAATAAAGGAGTGAGTTATTTATTCAATAAAATAGATTTCTTAAATAAAGAACAACATGCCGAACTATTGTAAATCTTCAATAGATGTTAGTTCTTCATTATCAGAAGTATTGTCTTCAGAAAGTTCAAAGTTTAAAGAGTTGTTTTCATTGGTTTCTAAATTATCTTTTTCACAAGAGAATAATAATGCAAGAATAGCAATCATACTTATTTTTTTCAAAGAAGCTTTCATAGTCAATTGTTTAGAGATTATACTATCAAATATATTTGCTTTAAGTTGTTTTTTAGAAAACATAAATTTTAAACTTGTTTTTTTTTAGATATACTACACATAAAATAGATTAATTGGTGCAAGAGCTACTATTAGAGCGAATAAGACTCCTTATATTTTGTAATAAACCAGAATTTTCAAAGCTTAAATGGTATTGTTGTTATTATATGTAAATTGCATACCGTTATAGTCATACAAAATAATATCCATATAAATAATTAGAATGATATGTCTAATAGAAACATAGCTATTGTAGGGAGTGGACTTGTAGGGTCTTTATTGGCACTCTATTTATTGAAAAAAGGCTATAAGGTTACTATTTTTGATCGCAGACCTGATATTCGTAAAGCAGAGTTTAGTGGACGTTCTATCAATTTAGCGATGTCTAATAGAGGATGGAATGCTTTAAAACAAATCGGTATAGCCGATGATATTGTACCATTGGGTATTCCTATGGATGGTAGGTGTTTGCATGTTGTAGGGAAAGAATCTTATAATCAACCTTATGGTAAAGAAGGTGAGGCTATTTATTCCATATCACGAGGGGTGCTTAATCGCAAGATGATTGATTTAGTGGCGGCTCGAGGTGGTGTTTTAAAGTTTAATGAAAAAATATGGAATATAGATCTCAGTGAAGCAAAGTTATATTCTGGTGAAAGTGCAAAAAGTCCTTGGAAAGAGTATCAGTTTGATCAAATATTTGGTTGTGATGGGGCTTTTTCTATGGTGCGTCACAATATGCAACGTCGCAGTAGATTCGATTATTCGCAATCTTTTTTAGAGGCAGGATACAAAGAGCTTACTATTCCAGCAGGTGAAGGAGGTACTTATTTGTTAGAAAAGAATAAATTACATATTTGGCCAAGAGGTAAATTTATGTTAATTGCACTTCCAAATCTAGATGGTAGTTTTACTTGTACGCTCTTTTTACCTTATGAGGGGAAACATTCTTTTGAAAATTTAACCACTAAAGAGGCTCTTTTAGATTTTTGGAAAATGTTTTTCCCTGATACCTTAGCTCTTATGCCTACGCTTGTTTCTGATTTTTTTGAAAATCCAACAAGTGCATTAGTAACTATTAAATGTTTTCCATGGGCTTATAAAGATAAGGTGGTCTTGGTAGGTGATGCAGCTCATGCGATAGTTCCTTTTTATGGACACGGTATGAATGCAGGTTTTGAGGATGTTTACGAATTAGATAAAATTATAGACGCTTTCGAAGGAGATGATTGGGGGCAAATATTTAAAACCTTTCAAAAACAGAGAAAACCTAATGCAGATGCTATTGCGACACTTTCCTATAATAATTTTTTAGAAATGAGTCAAAAAACAGCAGACCCCACCTTTTTGCTTCGTAAAAAAATAGAACGAAAGTTTGCAGAGATTTATCCAGAACTTTGGAAGCCCTTGTATAGTAGGGTTACTTTTTCTAGAAACTCTTACCACGAAGCCTTAGAAATAGGTAAACGTCAAGCACAAATTATGGATGAAATTATGGCACTTCCTGATATTGAATTGCGAAGTGAAGATTCTGAAATTATGACGCATATAAAAACAAGAGTAGAAGCACAGCGTATCTCTTTAGGTGTTTAAAAAAACTCTTGAAGTATTTATTAATTTTACAGCGATTTTTTTAAAAATCGCTGTAAAATTAATAAATACTTTCTTGTTTAGATGCTCATAGGTACTTCCATGAGTAGTATATTGGTAGCATGAGATGCTTTTATATGGAAAGTATTAGTATCCCAAATACCTATTCCATCTCGTTTTTCAAGTTTGTTGCTTCCTATTTCTATAGTGCCTTCTAAGACAAAAATATATACACCATTACCTTCTTTTTGAATTTGATAATTTATTGATTTTTCTTTGTTGAAATCCCCTAAATAAAACCAAGCATCTTGATTTATCCAAGCTCCTTGATCTTCTTTATTTGGAGAAACTACTTGGTATAATTCATTTTCTATAGTATAATCTTTTAAAGAAACTTGATCATATCTAGGTGCAATATTTCTTTCTTTTGGAAATATCCATATTTGTAGAAATCGCACTTCTTTATTTTGATTTTTATTGTATTCAGAATGTGTAATTCCTATACCTGCACTCAGAATTTGTAAATCACCTTTTTTAATTACAGCTATATTCCCCATACTGTCTTTGTGTTCCAAATCACCTTCTAATGGTATTGATATAATTTCCATATTGCTATGAGGGTGCGTTCCAAAACCTTTACCAGCTATTACTTGGTCGTCATTTAAGACTCTTAGTGCTCCAAAATTCATTCTTTTGGGATTGTGATAATTAGCAAAGCTAAAAGTATGGTAAGAATTTAACCAACCATGGCTAGCATGTCCTCTGGTAGCTGCTTTATGAATAATAGTGTTCATTATTTGATGTTTTCTAATGTTCTTTGTTTTTGTAAAAATGTTTTACCACAGGCTAGTTTGGTGGCTATTTTCATATCAGGATGTACTATTCTCCAAAAAGGAGTTACTTCTTCGGTGCTTTTCCCTAATTGTATTTCGTGGTAGGCGGCCTCAGCAACAACTCTAAGAAAAATACCTGTTGTGACAGGGCAGGTTTTGTCTGCTTGATAGGCTTTGGCTAAATCATTTCTCATTGTTGTTAAGTCAATAGTTGTTCCGTAAGGAATATTTTGAATATATTCATTAATAATCGGAGGTGATGCAATTAACATTTTACTACCTATAGGGATATCAGCAAATTTTTTCTCAATAATTTTAATCTTGAAAGACTTTTCACAGTCTCTTTTTTCAATCCATGATTTTTTAGCCATTTTTTTAATGTTAATTTAGCGAATATTTGTGTATTATTAAGGGCTTTTTAAAGATAATACAAACTGTAATTTAAAATTCTAAGAGCTTGTTTAAACTGAATTACAGGAAGTAGTGAATTTAAACAAGCTCTAAGGTGTGATTAATAAAAATATTGTATTTTAACGTGTATTGTATATCAATTAGTTGTGTATTTTTTGCTATACAATTATCTTAAATTTGTAGTAACAGATTAATAATGCTTACAAAGGGTATGAGTGATAAAGGTGGTAATTCTGTGCATTTTTTTGCATCTG
>WTKB01000273.1 GCA_011524575.1 Aquimarina sp. | reverse complement strand
TCTAAGATACATCTGTTTGTTACAAAAAATAAACTCCCTCCCATCTTCTTGATATGTCAAATATTTTTGATATATTTGCAATCCAATCAATTAGACATTAAGCGGTTAAATGATTGTTTTTTAATTTTTTACATAATTTCTTTTACAAAAATAGCATCTTTTATAACCCACTATACTTTTGTAAAATACAAACTTTATCTTCACAATCATGTCTGAAGAAAACCAAAACAATGAAGCTACTCCAGCAGTAGAAGCTCCACAACAAGTAAACCCAGAACAATTTTTAAAAGATTTTGACTGGCACAACTATGAAGAAGGAATTGATGTAATTGCTGGTGATAAGCTTGAAGAGTTTGAAAAATTAGTTGCTGAAAACTTCGTAGATACTTTAAACAATGAAGTAGTTACAGGTACAGTAATCAACATCACTGATAGAGATGCTATTATTGACATCAACGCAAAATCAGAAGGTGTAATTTCTCTTAATGAGTTCCGTTACAACCAAAACCTACAAGTAGGTGACTCGGTTGATGTACTTATTGATATCAGAGAGGATGCAAGTGGACAGTTAGTACTTTCACATAGAAAAGCAAGAATCATCCAAGCATGGGAGCGTGTGAAAAACGCTAATGTAACTGGTGAGATTGTTAACGGTTTTGTAAAATGCCGTACTAAAGGAGGAATGATTGTAGATGTATTTGGTATCGAAGCATTCTTACCTGGATCTCAAATTGATGTAAAACCTATCCGTGACTACGATTTATACGTAGGTAAAACTATGGAGTTCAAGGTAGTTAAGATCAACCACGAATTCAAGAACGTAGTAGTTTCTCATAAAGCACTTATCGAGGCAGATATCGAGGAGCAAAAGAAAGAAATCATTGGGCAGCTTGAAAAAGGTCAAGTACTTGAAGGAACTGTTAAAAATATCACTTCTTACGGAGTATTTGTGGATCTTGGAGGTGTTGATGGATTAGTACATATCACAGATCTTTCTTGGTCTAGAATCAACCACCCTAACGAGATTGTGGAGCTTGACCAAAAATTAAACGTAGTAATCTTAGACTTTGATGAAGCTAAGACACGTATCCAATTAGGTCTTAAGCAATTAAAAGCTCACCCATGGGAGGCTCTTAACCCAGACCTTAAAATAGGTGATAAAGTAAATGGTAAAGTTGTTGTAATTGCAGATTACGGTGCATTTATCGAAGTAGAAGAAGGTGTAGAAGGACTTATTCACGTTAGTGAAATGAGCTGGTCAACACACTTACGTTCCGCACAAGACTTTGTGAAAGTTGGTGATCGTGTAGATGCTGTTATCCTTACTTTAGATCGTGAAGATCGCAAGATGTCACTTGGTATTAAGCAAATGACTCCAGACCCATGGACGGATATTACTTCTAAGTACCCAGTAGGTTCTAAGCACACAGGAACAGTACGTAACTTCACAAACTTCGGAGTATTCTTGGAGCTTGAAGAAGGTATCGACGGACTAATCTATATCTCTGATCTTTCTTGGACTAAGAAAGTGAAACATCCATCAGACTTCTGTGCTGTAGGTGATAAGTTAGAAGTAGTTGTTCTTGAACTTGATGTTAACGGACGTAAATTGAGTCTTGGTCATAAGCAAACAGAATCTAACCCTTGGGATAAATACGAAGGTGAGTTTGGTGTGGGTACAAAGCACAATGCACTTATCAACGAAACTTCTGACAAAGGAGCTACAGTTAACTTTAACGAAGATGTAATTGCTTTTATTCCTAACAGACATCTTGAAAAAGAAGACGGTTCTAAATTAGGAAAAGGAGAAGTTGCTGATTTCGTAGTTATCGAATTTAGTAAAGAATTCAAGAGAGTAGTAATGTCTCATACAGCTACTTTCAAAGCTGAAGAAGCTAAGATCGTTAAGCAAGCAACTAAAAAAGCACAAACTCAAGAGAAAACTACTCTTGGAGATTTAGATGCTTTAGCTGAACTTAAAGCGAAATTAGAAAAAGGAGGAAAATAATCCTTTTAAATTTCTTAGAGCTAGTTTAAACTAAATATAAACAAGCTTTAAAGCTTATCTATATAATAGGTACTTATAAAATCCCGTTTACAAACTATTGTAAACGGGATTTTTGGTTTTGAGATAATAGCGTATAATATGTATTTTAGCAAAAAAATAATGCACCCCATTAAACTTTATTAGATTGGTTAGAGCAATACCCCCCTTATTACTTATAAAGATATTTTTTATAAGTATTTCTTTACTGTTATGTACCAGTTGCTACGAAAACACCGCTAATTGTAAGGATTTTACCACAGGTACTTTTGAATATACCGCAATAATTGATGGTATTCCCAAAACCAGCACATTTATTAGAAATGAAGCTATGGAAATTGATATTTTCGAATCAAAAACAGATACCTCTAGTGTCCGTTGGGTAAATGATTGTGAGTATATACTTACAAATTTACACCCAAAGAACCGACAGGATAAAAAACCAATGCACATCAAAATTTTATCTACCCAAGAAAATCAATATACCTTTGAATTTTCACAGGTAGGTTCTTCTAAAAAAAAGCAAGGAATTGCAAAACGAATTTTTAACAACTAAATCATAATATAATTACAACAAAACTATGTTTGATATTTTAACAACTGCAGATGCTTGGGTAGCCTTACTCACCCTTACATTCCTAGAAATTGTTTTAGGTATTGATAATATTATTTTTATCTCAATTGCATCGAGTAAACTTCCTGAAAACCTACAGAAAAAAGCAACCAATATTGGGTTATTTCTAGCTATGTTCATGAGAATATTGCTTCTTTTTGGTATTTCCTACCTTATTGCTATGGAAAATCCCTTCTTTCATATTGATAAATCTTGGATTACTGCTGGGGTTAGTGGACAGGCATTAATATTATTTGCTGGTGGATTATTCCTACTTTATAAGAGTGTACATGAAATTCATGAAAAAGTAGAAATTCAAGAAGCGGAAGAAATCACTAAAGATAAAAGTAGCAATTCTAGCCTATCAAAAGCTATTCTTCAAATTACACTTATCAATGTAGTATTCTCTTTTGATTCGATACTTACCGCTGTTGGGATGACAAACGGACTAAGTGAAAACCCTAATGATGCACTCATTATTATGATTCTTGCTGTAATCATATCTGTACTAATTATGCTTGTTTTTGCAGCTCCAGTAGGAAAATTTGTAAACAAACATCCATCAGTACAAATTTTAGGACTGTCTTTCTTAATCCTTATTGGATTTATGCTTATTGCAGAAGCAGCACACTTATCCCACTTAAAAGTATTTGGAACAAGTATTGGCACAATACCAAAAGGGTACTTATATTTTACAATCACTTTTTCACTGTTTATTGAATTCATAAACTTTAAACTTCGTAAAAAGAAAAAAAACAAATAACCCGAATTATGACACTTAAAGACTTTTTATCTAAACTAGAAAAACAACCCGAAACTCTTTTATTTAAAGACAGTATTGAAGTTATTGAAGCAACATATAACTTTACACCTACAACTTTTAATAATGGAGAGGTAACTAATAATGCAGGTCAAAATAATGGATCGTGTAAAATATTTGGTTTTGGTAAAGCTCAAAACCTTTCAAAAGAAAGCACTTTAGCTTGTTTTGGAGAAATTTACAGAGGAGTTTATGATACTCCTAACGGTACAGATCATCAAAATATTAGAAATTTTATGCAGTATGGATGGGAAGGACTTACTTTTGAAGATGAAAAATTACCTTTAGAGAAAAAGTAAGGTTTCAAAACCAGTGGTACAAGAACTTGTTTAAACTCCCTACTTACTGTAATTCAAAATCTTAAGAATTTGGATCACTTTAAAAAGATTTATATATCTCGATACACACATCATTTAAAAGTAAACCAAAAACCTTAAAATTTTAATTACAGTTTGTATTCCCTTAAAACAAGGTCTAAAAAAACTACCGTAAATAAAATCTTTTATTTATGGTAGTTTTTTTTTGTAACACCCACAATTTCAATGCATATTAAAAATATAAGTAAAAAAATATTATTTTTGCTTATAAAAACCTTCTAAATCGTTATATTTAAAGTTTTATTGGCTATTTATTATAAATAGCCAATAAACATATCATAGCTTAGAACTTGTATAACAATTATTTAAACAATTAATTTATAGGAATATGATAAAAAAAATTACTTTATTACTCACATGCTTTGTTTGTATGTATCAATCGTATGCACAAAGTACTACATCACAAACACTAAATGTGGTTAGTGACACCTACACTAGAGGGGGTACCTATAGTGGAGACAATTATGGTGGAGAAATCGAATTAATTGCTAAAGCGGGTTCAACAAATAATTTTTTAAGAAATACATACCTTCAATTTGATTTGTCAGATTTTGAAACTATTTCTTCTGCTACCCTACAAGTTTATGGTTCTGCACAACAAACAATGAATCTCAGTGCTTACGCAACAGCTACAGACAATTGGTCTGAAACGGCATTGACATGGAATACAGCACCAACAAAAGGAAGTTTACTAGGAGCTACAGCTATTACAAGCACAGATGCTTGGTTAGAAATAAATGTAACTTCACATGCACAAACTAAAGTAACTACAGCTCTTCAATTGATGTCTATACAACTAGGCGACGCAGAAGCTCTTAACAAAACCATTACACTTAAAAGTAAAGAAGCTGACAGTGGGTTATACCAAGCCAAATTAGTTGTTGCAGGAGTTTTAAAAACCCCTACAGAAGAACCACCTGTTGTTATTAATGAAAATCAAATAGATGTATATTTAGTAATTGGTCAATCAAATACTGCAGGAAGAGGAGCTATTGAAGCACAAGATGAAGAAGTATTAGACCATGTATATTTACTAAATGATGCTGCACAGTGGGAAAATGCTTCAAACCCATTAAATGCGTATTCGACAATAAGAAAAGACCTTAGTGAACAAGGTTTAGGTTATGCCTATACTTTTTCAAAAAAAATACAAGAAGTTACAGGAAATGATGTTGGTTTAGTGGTAAATGCACGAGGAGGAAGTTCTATATTTTCTTGGAGAAAAGATGATGCAGATGCCTATTTTACAGAAGCTTTAACAAGGCTACAAGCAGCTCTAGCATTACCAAATACCACTTTTAAAGGAATTTTATGGCATCAAGGAGAGGCTAATAGAAACTATGCGTATTATCTATCTACTTTATCTACTTTTATCAACGACTGGAGAGAAGCAGTAGATATGCCCGAATTAGCTTTTGTAGCTGGACAACTCAGTCAATTACGTGAAGATAATGCCACTTTTAACACCAATATCTTAACCCTACCAAATTTAGTAACTAATACAGGTGTAGCTACTTCAGAAAACCTAAATGCTCCTGACCTTACACACTTTGATGCTGCTGGTCAACGTCTATTAGGAGAGCGTTATGCTGATATTATCCTAGAACTGGTTTACAACATTACAGATACTTATGAAGGAAACTATTATATTGACAGTGAAAATGGTGATGATGCTAACTCAGGATACTCTCCGGCAACACCTTGGAAAACCTTAGCTAACATCAACACTACTACTTTTGTACCAGGAGACCAAATTTTATTTAAAGCAGGTGGAGAATGGACAGGGGTTATGATGCCCACAGGCTCTGGTACTGAAGAAAGTCCTATCATCATTGATAAATACGGATCTGGTGCAAATCCTATCATACATGGAGATTCTTCTCAAAATTGTAGTATTAACCCTAGTTCAACAATCTATTGCACCCTTCATTTAGCTAATCAAGAGTACTGGGAAGTTAATAACTTAGAGATCACAAATTATAACAGCACCGAGGAAGCAGGATTAAGTTTAGAAGCGTGGGAAGAAAGAAATATCACGGATTATGCAGCTGTAGTTATGCCTCCACAATACACAGGAACCAATACTAACAAATGTGGAATTTTAATTGAAGCAAATGATTTTGGTGAAGTGAACCATATTAAATTCTCAAACCTTGAAATTCATGGTATCAATGGAAATATTCATGATAAAGATAATGGAGGTATTTTCATTGAAGTATATAACTTTGGAAGCGAAACACCTACTTACTTTAAAAATATATCTATAGATCAATGTCATATACATGATGTAGATAGAACAGGAATATCTAATGTTTCTGCCTATGATACTCGTTTATTAACATCAAACACCGATTGGACGCCAAATCAAGAAGTAACTGTAACCAATACTACTTTTGAAAGAACAGGGGCTAATGCTTTAATTCTTAGAGTTGCCGACGGGCCACTTGTAGAGAATTGTTTGTTTGATCATTGTGCTATAAAAGAATCAGGAAATGCAGCCTTCTTCTTTAATGTTGATAACGGAATCATGCAGTACAATGAATTTAGGTACACAAAAGCTAACACAAACGACAATGATGCTGGGGGACCAGATATTGACTTCAGAACAAAAAATTGTATTCTGCAATACAACTACCTTCATGACAATGACTTTGGACTTTTAGTAACAGGTGGTTCTGACCCAACATCTGGAAGATTTAATGACAATGGTATTGTTCGATACAATATTATTGAAAGAGATGGGAAATACCCACACCCTAGTGATGGGAAATTTATCCTAAAAACTTCTGGAAATACGACAGGGACAAAATTTTATAATAATGTAATTTATTTAGATGATACACAATCTGATACTAAGATAGCATGGAATAAAAAATGGGGTGGTGCTTCTGCTGATGAAACCTATTATCACAATAACATCATTTACAACTTAGGTACAAATACCTATCACGACTATAACGACTCTACTAATAATACCATGTCTCATAACTTATACTATGGAAACGATGTTGCTTTAGCAAACGGTGAAACAGATAAGTTTATTGGAAATCCTTTATTTTTAGCTGTAGGAAATGGAACAGATGGGTATCAAATCCAAGATAATTCTCCAGCTATTGGTATGGGGATAACTATGCCAAGTATTCCTGAGCTAGACTACTTTAGTAATGCGATTCCTAGTCCATGTGAAAGTATAGATATTGGAGTGCATCAATTTGGTGACTGTAGTAACGAAACACTTAGCACTGGAAACAACATAGAAATTATCAAACTAAATAGTTATACGTTTACAAATCCTGTAACTAATGGGGTGCTTACACTTAAAAACATTACAAGCCCTATAACTTCTATAGAATTGATCGATCTATTTGGGCGAGTGGTAAAAGTAAAAGAAATCACTAATGAGAACACTCTAGATCTAAGTGGTGTCTCTAAAGGAATTTACCTAATTAAAATTGTAAACGATCAAACTAATACTATTAAGAAATTAGTCATTCAATAATATTTTTAGAGCTTATTTTCTATTTAGAGCTTGTTTAAACTCACTACTTCCTGTAATCCAAAATTTTAAGAACTTGGATCACTTTAAAAGGACTTACATATCTCGATATGCTCATCATTTAAAAGTAACCCAAAACCTTAAACTTTTGAATTACAGTTTGCATTTAGTTTAAACAAGCTCTTATAAAAAAAAGAGTGAGTCGCATGATAATCATGTAACTCACTCTTTTTATAGGTAGAAACCAAAATAACACCAATTGCTATAACATTAAAAGTATTTATAAACATATAATTGCTCATAAAATCATTTATTAC
>WTKB01000228.1 GCA_011524575.1 Aquimarina sp. | reverse complement strand
AGGATTGATTTACCTATGTTAATGTTATGGCTTGATAGACACAAACCTACAAGTGTTCATTTTAAAGATAAAGTAAATAGTAGTGGCTATTTATTGAAAAAGTATAAGCAAATATTGGAAAAATATGAAGCAAAGTAATATAAAGCTATTTTCTATGATTTGGGGAGTACATTTATTGATCTATTATCCAGTTTATTCTATTGTAAATGGATCAAATAAAGGATTTGAAAAATTATATTATTTATTTTTAACACCATTAGCTGGACTTTTTGGCTTTTTTGAAAGAGTACCTTTTTTTATCTGTTTGCCAATACTTTTAATGTTATTTTTAATTAATTTAAATCATAAATGGTATTTAAATCATATTTTTTCAGTAATTTTTTCTTATTTAATAGTCTATCCTATTGTTTATGAATATACAGGATTGATTCATTCGATAGAAAGTACAATTGATTTACTTAAAACTTTTTCAGTTTGTTTAATTATATCGTGTTTAGTTAACTGGCTTATTTTTAAAAAACAATACCAACGTTTAAGACAACAAGAAACATCTCACTAAGAAACATCCAAAATGGAACATCAAGATATTTTAAAAAAAGTGGCTTGGAAAGATTTAAGACATCTCAGCCTTAAAGAAATGCTTATTGAAAATAACTTGACTATTCCTTGGGCACTTTCTTCGTGGATTTTAGCTTATTTCGGGTATTACGCTTGGGCATTACCATGCTCGGCTTTTTTCTTTTTAACAGCACTCAGGCAGGTACATAACGGCTTTCACAATGCATTAGGCACAAACAAATTTCTAACATGGTTGTCACTATATACTAATAGTCTATTAATGATGGTTTCGGTTCATGCCGTGAAGTTTAATCACCTCAGACATCATAAATATTGTTTATCTGAAAAAGACCAAGAAGGAAAAGCAGCTCATATGAGTTGGTATGGAGCTATTTTATATGGTCCGATTCATATGTTTAAAATTCATCAAATCACTTGGAAAATTGGCAATAATAAGTATCGGAAAAATATGATTCTAGAACTCGTTTCTATTCTACTATTTATTTCAATGGTACTTTATTTTCAAATTCATTGGCTCATTTACCACATATCCGTAATGGTAATTGGAGAATTTTTAATGGCCTTTTTTGCGGTTTGGACTGTTCATCACCACACAGATGAAGCTCCTGAGCTTGCTAGAACCCAAAGAAGCGGATGGAAGAACAAAATTACCTTTAGTATGTTTTACCATCTTGAACATCATTTATTCCCCGCCGTTCCAACAATTAAACTTCCTGAATTGGCTAAAAGAATTGATGAGAATATTCCAGAACTAAAAAAGAAACAAACATTTTAGGTTAAGTTAAAAATGGATTAAATTAGGTGTTGGTTTCCTATTGTCTTGTATAAATGAACAATTATAATTAGATGTACATTTAAAACCAACTCCTTCCCAATGAAACCCTACGACCCCCGAAACACCAAAAAAAATCTCTAGACCAAACAAAGTGATCACTCTACCCTAAAGTCCGTGAAATCCGAGACAAAAGAAGATTACAAAGTAAACTGCTACGCATCTCTACCCATGATCTCAGAATCATACAAAAAAATACTTGACCCTTAGTTTGTATCTTCGGTTCGACCTAATGTCTAGAAGGGGGAGCTTAATGACAAAAGCATCACTAAAAAGTGATGCTTTTTTTGTTTACCCCAAAATAACGGTTCGAGAAATCCACTACAAAATTGTGGTTTTTTTTGGGACATTTCTCGAACCGTAGGTAATTATCAACGTTTTTTTATTCTTTTTTCCTATTATTCACTTACTTAGTAATTAGGCATATTCAGAAAATAGCTAAGTTTAAAAAACACCTTCCAGAAACAGACCTTAGAAATGATTTCTAAGGTCTGTTTTTTGTTTTTTAAAGGATCAAAAAGGGTATTTTTGGGAGTGATTTTAAAATTTTCGTTACTTTTTTCGTAACAAGACAGACCGCTCCTTAGACTTGTTTTTTTTTGAAAAAAATTAGGCGATTTTTTCTATAGATTTTTGAGCAAACATACGCTTACCAATCTGTAGGGCATTGGCCGTATGAATACCAAAAAAAATGCACAGTATTTCGGTTTCTTTAGGCATGTTCATAAAAAGAACCAATATAAGTACCCCTACAAAAGTATTTAGGATGTTGTAAAAAAGGCTTATTTTAGTTT
>WTKB01000256.1 GCA_011524575.1 Aquimarina sp. | reverse complement strand
AATTTATTTTTGAAAAAATGATACTTTGTAGTCAATGACTTACAAATCTAGAAGTATAAAAAAGTCAAAAAAATGATTTATTCAAAACACTAAAAATGAAGCATTAACAAATTTGTACGTTTGCCCTAATTAAAAAAAGAATTAAGGTTTTTTATGTCATTTTAAGTAATTTAGAGCTTGTTTAGGTAACTCTTAATATTACTACTTTCGTTTAATTACTTTTTCTGCTGCACGCACGATAGCAGGAGCATCAAGCTCATACTTTGCCATAAGCTCGCTTGAAGTACCACTTTCTCCAAAAGTATCTTTAGTAGCTATATACTCTTGCGGAGCAGGAAACTCTAGAGATAAAGTTCTTGCAACGCTTTCTCCTAATCCACCTAAAAAGTTATGCTCTTCACAAGTAACTACACATCCTGTCTTTTTTACTGAGGCTAATACAGCTGCTTCATCTAGAGGCTTTATAGTATGGATATTAATTACCTCAGCAGAGATTCCTTTAGTTTCTAAAGTTTCTGCTGCTTGTAAAGCTTCCCATACACAATGTCCTGTTGCTATTAAAGTAACATCTGTACCCTCTGATAACAATTGTGCTTTACCTATCTCAAACTTCTCATCAGCAGGCGTAAAATTAGGCACTTTTGGACGTCCAAAACGTAAGTAAACAGGCCCTTCATGCTCTGCAATAGCAATAGTAGCTGCTTTAGTTTGATTGTAATCTGCTGTAGAAATCACAGTCATTCCTGGAAGCATTTTCATAAGACCAATATCCTCTAGGATTTGGTGCGTAGCACCATCTTCTCCAAGAGTAAGCCCAGCGTGAGAAGCACAAATTTTTACGTTTTTATCACTATAAGCTACCGACTGACGAATTTGGTCATATACTCTTCCTGTAGAAAAGTTAGCAAAAGTCCCTGTAAAAGGAATTTTACCTCCAATGGTAAGTCCTGCAGCCATACCAATCATATTCGCTTCTGCAATTCCTACTTGAAAGAAACGCTCTGGACAAATCTTTATAAATTCATCCATTTTTAAAGACCCTATAAGATCTGCACAAAGTGCTACTACATTTTCATTGGTTTTTCCAAGGTAAGCAAGTCCTGCACCAAAACCAGAACGGGTATCTTTTTTACCAGTATCTATATATTTTTTCATTTTCTTTGTTGTTTTAGTAATCTTTTAAAGAAGTTTTAGGATTTTGTTGTAACGCTGAAGCAAGTTGCTCATCATTTGGAGCTTTTCCATGCCAAGCATGGGTGTGCATCATAAAATCAATACCGTTACCCATCATAGTGTGCATCAAAATACAAATGGGCTTACCTTGTCCTGTAAGAGATTTTGCAAGTTCTAAAATTTGTAAGATTTGCTCTAAATCGTTTCCTTCTTCTATTTCTAAAACTTCCCAACCAAAAGCGTCCCACTTGGCTTTTAAATCCCCAAGACTACACACCTGATCCGTACTACCATCAATTTGTTGTTTGTTATAATCGATCGTAGCAATAACATTATCTACCTTATTGGCAGCAGCATACATAGCTGCCTCCCAGATTTGACCCTCTTGTAACTCTCCGTCTCCATGAAGGGAATAGACCAAAGTTGGATCGTTGTTCAATTTTTTTGCTTGTGCTGCACCGATAGCTACAGAAAGCCCTTGACCTAAAGACCCCGAAGCTATTCTAACTCCTGGTAAACCATCGTGTGTAGAAGGGTGTCCTTGCAAACGAGTATTCAATCTTCTAAAAGTAGCTAGCTCTTCTATAGGAAAGTACCCCGAACGAGCAAGTACACTATAAAGTACTGGAGAGATATGTCCGTTAGAAAGAAAGAAAAGATCCTCTCCTATTCCGTCCATATCAAAACCCTCTTTACGTACTAAGACTTCTTGGTATAAAGCCACTAAAAACTCTGCACAACCCAAAGACCCTCCAGGGTGTCCTGAATTTACTTGGTGTACTTGACGCACAATATCACGGCGTACTTGAGTCACAAATTCTTCTAATCGATTAATATCTGGCATGATTTTTAAAAATATTTCAATAAAAATTACTCAAAAGTAATTGTTTTTACAAAGCTTTCAAAAATCACAAATAAAATGTTTGATATTATAATTATTAAGCTTAGAGCTTGTTTAAACTCACTACTTCCTATAATTCACAATTTTAAGAACTTGGATCACTTTAAAAAGATTTATATATCTCGATATACGCAT
>WTKB01000097.1 GCA_011524575.1 Aquimarina sp. | reverse complement strand
TTAGCTTATTCTAAGTATTTTACTTTTTATCGTAAGCTTCTTTTACAAAATCTTCAAAGCTTACTTCTTTTTGATTAAAAGTTACATTATTCTTAAAGAAATCAAGTAATTTACGCTCTTTTACTTTATTAAAAATACGTTGTCCTTCTTCTTGATTACCTAATACTTTTGCAACAATTTGATCCATTTCAGCATCTTCTGGAGTAGGTTGTCCATACTGAGCCATTTGAAGGCTGATAAGCTTCTTAGTTTCTTCTTTCACATCATCATAAGCTACCTCGATGTTGTTGTCTCTAAGGAGTTTTCCTTCAATAAGTTGGTAGCGCATTGCTTTTTCATTCTTATCAAACTCTTCAATAGCTTGTTCGTCAGTTAAAGGTTCTTTAGCTGTAGCTTTGATCCATCTTGTAAGAAAATCTTTTGGAAGTTCTATTTCAGTATTTTCAAGAACATTGTCAATAATGGCATTAATTAAGTTTTGCTCACTATAGCTTTGAAGTTCTTTTTTAGCATCTGCTTCAATACGCTCTTCAAGTTCTTTTTCAGAGTTTACTTCTCCAGCAGGGTATAATTTCTCAAAAAGTTCTTGATCTAAATTTGCATATAGTTGCTCATTGATTTCTTTAATAGTAAAATTCAATTCAAAATCTGCAGATTCTTTTTCTTCAGGTTTAACACCTAAATAAGCTACAATATTTTGGTTGTTTTCAAAGATGTCTTGTACATTGAAACTTAATACATCACCTACTTTAGCACCAGTAAATTGCTTTTGAGCACCTTCGTTTAATTGATCCCAGTTTAAGCTAGTTTCTTTTTCGAGTTCTTTTTCTTCGTTTTGGAATGTACCAGCAATTACACTATCATCTTCTACAACTTCTATTGGGCGTAATTGTCCGTAGTGTCTTCTCATGGATTTGATTTGATCACCAACTACATTTTCACCAACGACAATATCATAACTGTTTATTTGGTTTTCCTCTGGTAGTTTTACCTCAAATTCTGGAGTAAGTCCAAGTTCGAATTCAAAAATAAAATCTTCTGCATCCCATGAGAAATCTTCTTTTTCCTTTGGAAGTGGATTTCCAAGAATTTCAATTTTTTCTTCAGCTAAGAAGTTGTTCAAGTTTTCTTGGATGATTTTATTAATTTCTTCAACCATTACACCTTGACCATACTGCTTTTTGATCATTCCCATAGGAACGCGTCCTTTTCTAAAACCTGGAATGTTCGCTTTCTTTCTATAGTCTTTTAAAATGTCATCTACGCGAGTTTCGTAGTCATTTTTGGTTATTTCTATGCGTACAACAGCATTTAAATCATCGATTTGTTCTTTGGAAATATTCATTGCAGTGTATTTGTTCTTAAATAAAAAATGCGAACAAAAATAATTTATTTTTTTTTGAAGCAAAAATTTAGTTTCATAATTGTGCTTAAAAAAAACTTTTTTATTATGAATTATCTAAGAGTTTGTTTAAACAAACTCTTAAAAGTAACTAAAGTTGTTAAGTTTTTTTGGTTTACAGGAAGTAGTTAGTTTAAACAGGCTTTTAAAAAGTCAGTACACTGCTTATAGGTGCATTTAAGGATCTATCTTTAAAGATACTATCTAATGAGATTACAAAATTATAACCAACTACTTCTCCTCCAAGCTGTGCAACAAGTTTCTCAACTGCTGATACAGTACCACCAGAGGCGAGTAAATCATCATGAATAAGGATTCGGTCTCCTTTGCAAATGGCATTTTTGTGTATCTCTAGAGCATCTTGACCATATTCTAAATTATAATTTTGAGAGATGGTCTCTCCTGGGAGTTTCCCTTTTTTTCTTACAGGAACAAATCCAACATTTAGTTGTTGAGCCATTGCAGGTCCAAACCAAAACCCTCTAGATTCAACGCCAACAATTTTATCAAACTTAATTTTAGGGCTAGAACTTTTTTCTAGGAGTTGATTTAAGCAATACTGATAAGCTTTTGGGTTTAATAGGATAGGAGTGATGTCTTTAAATATAATTCCTTCTTTTGGGAAATCTTTAACATCTTTTATATAATCTAGCAGATTTATTTGAGTTTCTGTGTTCATAGTTCAAATTTACTATTTTTATGGCAGTGTATCAGATATATGGATAGAAGTTTAATTTGAATATGCAAATAGCTCTAAATATAAGGGTCTTATATAATTTTGTTTTTATCTCATCCTTACATCTGATACACCGCC
>WTKB01000314.1:3485-7725 GCA_011524575.1 Aquimarina sp. | reverse complement strand
ACATCATAACCTAAATTATATTGATGCCAATATTCCCCCATATGATACAAACGATCATTAAGTGAAGAATACAAATCAACTCCTTGATGAAAAGCAGTTTCTGCCATTTCGGTTAAGTTATTTACAATCATCCAAGCATGTGCTTGGTCTCTACCGGTATCCCCATTAATTCCACTTGGTAAAGTATTTGATATTCCCGCACAAGGATCATTTAAAAACATATCAATAGCTTCTTCAAACATTTGCTCATCATTCAAAAACACAGCTATACGCATAATTAAATTTAATTGTAATGCTCCTTGATTAGCTGCTTTTGCGGTATAAGGATAATAGGTTACCGCAAGTAACATATTACGGGCATAGTTTTCAAAATTAGCCGTATTTTGAGCTGTCCAACCTGGATAAGTATAACGTAATATCTCAGCCGCATACAACATTTCAAATGATTGTATAGAAACAGTTCCTCTTCCCCAACTATTATGGGTAGTTGCCCAGCCATCTAAAATCTCAACTGCATTAATAGCATATTGTTCTTCTTCTGTAACATAATAAAGGATAGCTTGATAAAAAGCAGCTAAGTTATCTTTCGTAAACTCATGATAATTTACATGAGGTTCTCTATTTACAAAATTAAAAGGACCTTTCATTTCATAATCAATCTGAGCACGTTCATCAGCAAGTAACATTCCATAGGCAGATTTCCAAGGCTCAATATCCTTATGAGATTTCATATATTCTAAATCTTCAATAGTAAATTCTATACCAGGGTGGGTAAATTGAGAAAACAATAGATTTGCCTTAATAAATAATACAATAAAAAAAAGTAACTTTAATTTCATTTTGAAGCGTTTTTGATTAGTTTTTTAAGCAGAACATCACACAAAAGACACTTTTGACAAAAAAAAACTAAATATTTTATAAATTTAATTTTAAGTAAGAATTGGTATGATAAGATAGAAAATATCATTCAAAATCACTAATGCTATTATAAAAAAAGCCTTTGAGAACTTCTTTTTTTTGTAAGGGAAGTTTCCAAAGGCTTTTTTATAAGCTAACTAACTGTTAATTAAAATGAAATATGGATAAGAGCTTGTTGAAACAAGCTCTTAGGAAATCTTTTAGGATCGTTATAAGTGAATAACTTCACCATACGCATCTGCTACAGCTTCCATAACAGCTTCACTCATAGTAGGGTGCGGGTGAATTGTTTTTAAAATTTCATGTCCTGTAGTTTCTAGTTTTCTTGCAACTACAGCTTCTGCGATCATGTCTGTAACACCTGCTCCAATCATGTGGCAGCCTAGCCATTCTCCATACTTTGCATCAAAGATAACCTTTACAAAACCATCTGGAGTACCCGAAGCTTGTGCTTTACCCGATGCTGTAAAAGGAAACTTCCCTACTTTAATCTCGTAACCTTGTTCTTTTGCTTTTGCTTCTGTAAGCCCTACACTAGCAATCTCTGGTGTGGCATAAGTACAAGCTGGTATATTGCTATAGTCTATAGGTTCTGCCCCTTTAAATCCTGCGATTTTTTCTACACATGCAATACCTTCAGCAGAAGCTACGTGTGCCAATGCCGGACCAGAAACAACATCACCAATAGCATATACCCCTGGTACATTGGTCTGATACCATTTATCGACAAGTATTTTATCTCGATCTGTAGCAATACCTACATCTTCTAAACCGATGTTCTCTATATTGGTTTTGATACCTACCGCAGAAAGCACAATATCAGCCGCTAAGGTTTCTATACCACTTTTGGTTTTTACAGTAGCTACTACACCATTTCCAGAAGTATCTACACTTTCTACAGAAGAATTAGTCATTACCTTAATGCCAGACTTTTTAAAGCTCTTTTCAAACTGTTTAGAAATATCTACATCTTCCACAGGAACAATACGATCTTGGAATTCAACAATAGTTACATCTGTACCCATTGTATTGTAAAAATGTGCAAATTCAACACCAATCGCTCCAGAACCTACAACAATCATTTTTTTAGGCTGCTCTTTAAGTGTCATGGCTTGACGGTAACCAATTACTTTTTTACCATCTTGTGGTAAGTTTGGCAATTCTCTAGATCGTGCTCCAGTAGCAATAATAATGTTTTTTGAAGTGTAATCTTTAGTGGTGCCGTTAGCGTCTGTTACACTAAGTACGCCCTTAGACTTTACTTTTCCGTAACCATTGATTACTTCAATTTTATTTTTTTTCATTAAAAATGTAACTCCTTTACTCATAGTAGCAGCTACGTTTCTACTACGATTTACTACGGCTTCAAAATCTTTGTCAAATTCTGAAACGGTGAGTCCATAATCACTGGCGTGCTTTAAGTAGTCAAAAACTTGAGCACTTTTAAGAAGTGCTTTAGTAGGTATGCATCCCCAGTTCAAACATACGCCACCTAATGCTTCTTTTTCTACAATAGCTGTTTTTAAACCAAGTTGTGAAGCTCTAATAGCTGTTACATATCCTCCTGGACCACTACCTAAAACAATGACATCAAATGTACTCATATATAAAAATTTAAATTCTGTATTCTATTTTATTTGGGTTCGAAATTACGGATTAATACCCGAAAAATAAAGAGCATGTATATTATTTTACCTCATTTTAGGGGTGTAAAAACGATTTATAAAGAGCAATTTTTATTAGTAAACAACACTTTTCACATAATCCTTATTGTTCTTAAAATGTATGGTTTATTGCAATAATTTCAAGCACGATAGATAATTTAGTACATTCTTTCAAAATAAAGTTGTAAACAATTACATATTATTACTATTTTCACAGTTCATACTTAAATTTAAAATTACATGAAACTTAAAATTGCAGTACTTTCGGGTGATGGTATTGGTCCTGAAGTAACCCGTCAAGCAATAAAAGCATTAAAAGCTATTGCTGAATATTTTAAACATGAATTTGAATTTAATACAGCATTAGTAGGTGCTATTGCTATAGAAAAAACAGGAATACCTTTACCTGCGGAGACTTTAAAAGTATGTAAAGAATCCGACACAGTGCTTTTTGGGGCTATTGGTAGTGATACTTTTGATAAAAATCCATATCAAGACGTTTTCCCGGAACAAGGATTACTACAGTTAAGACATGATCTTGGGCTTTATGCAAATATCCGCCCAGTGATCGTTTACAATTATTTATTGGATAATTCGCCCTTAAAAAAAGAACGTGTAAGAGGTACAAATATACTTATTTACAGAGAGATAAGTGCAGGTGTTTTTTATGGAAAAAAAGGCAGTTCAAAAGATGGAACAGCTTCTTTTGATACCTTTAACTATACGCAGTCACAAATTTCAAGAATTTCTAGAGCTGCCTTTACAGCGTCACTATCTAGGCGTAAAAAAGTGACACTTATAGATAAATCTAATGTACTGGAAACTTCTAGATTATGGCGTAAAACCGTTTTAGAGGTTTCTAAAGAATTTCCAGAGGTCGAATTAGATCTTATGTATGTCGATAAAGCCGCAGAAAAAATTATAACTACCCCAAAAGATTTTGATGTGATTGTCACTTCTAATCTTATTGGTGATTTTATCTCAGAACAAGCCAGTGCTTTAGTAGGCTCTAAAGGAATAATGGCTTCTGCTTCTATTGGTGAGAAGTATAGTTTGTTTGAACCCATACATGGAACTTATCCAAGTGCTATTCAAAAAGGTATTGCTAATCCTACAGGGGCTATTTTATCTGCAGTACTTTTACTGAAACATTTTGGTTTGGCTAAAGAAGCTACAGCTATAAAAAAAGCAGTAATAAAAGCCATGCAACTGCAACTAACAACCCCTGATTTGAATGCTGTAAATCCTATTACTACAGAAAAAGTAGGTGATTTTATTGCGGATTATATTTTGAATCCTGATCTTACCGATATGAACATAGAAAATATTTACCTAGGACAATCAACGATTATTTAACCCATAAATTTCATGAAATTTGAGATTGTACTTTCTACGATGTTTCGTGAAAATTTATCATTTTTGGAAGCTGTTTTTCAAGAGATCGATATAGAAAATTACAACGTACTTGTTATCAATCAAACAGATGCTACTAAAAAACCATTAGTATCTAATAAACAGAATATTCGTGTTATTAATTCGTTTGAAAAAGGCACTTCTGCTAGCAGGAATTTAGGAATAAAAAATTGTAAAGCGGAAATAGGGCTTTTTGCCGACGATGATACCATTCTAAAAAACGGACTAGAAGCTAAAATAGTCAC
>WTKB01000314.1:0-3385 GCA_011524575.1 Aquimarina sp. | reverse complement strand
TGAATACTTCTATTTTTCATGTGAAAAATGTGATTGTTGAACACCCTTCATTTTCATCTGGAAAGGCAATGGCATCCTTAGAAAATATACGTTCACGTGCTGCAAAATCAAGTCATTATTATGGGTGTTTTTTGGCTTATGTATGGCTTGTAAAATACCTTTTATTTTTATGGAGAAAGGATTATATTACATTTTCGGAAATTTCAACATGCTTTTATCATGGAAGAAAAGCATTGAAAGATTACCAAGCATTATATCATGCTGGTAAGATTAAACGTCAACCCCTACTACGCCATCTATGTCTCAAGTAATCGATTGTAAACGCATTCCTATTCCTAAAATTTGTGATCCTAGAGGTACACTTGCAGTTATTGAAAAGGATATTGTTCCCTTTTTAATAAAACGTGTTTATTATTTATATGATATTCCTTCGGATGCATTTAGAGGAGGGCATGCACATAAAAATTTATATCAATTCCTCATTCCTTTAAGTGGAAGTTTTGAAGTTGTGCTCTCGGATACTTTTTCTAAAAAAATATATATGTTAAATAAACCAGATAATGGTTTACTCATTGTTCCTGGTATTTGGAGAGAATTACAAAATTTTTCATCAGGAGCAGTTTGCTTAGTGCTTGCCTCAGAAGTGTATTTAGAAGAGGATTATATCAGAGATTACCTAGAATTTCAACATTATAAAGAAAAAAATAGCTGATTTTTTATATCAATTTCAAAAAAGAATGGATATTAGAACTTGTTTAAACAAGCTCTTAAACAAACTCTTAAAATCCTTGATACGAACTTACAAACGCAGTCACTATATCTAAGAATTGTTTTTCTTTTCCTAAAAAACCAATACTTATAGGTAAATAAAAAAGTTTTCCTTGTAAAGTGGTTTCATTTTGAAGACGCATATAATCCTTTTGGGTTGTAAGGATTTTAGAATGTTTAGAAAGTTCTGAAATATCTTTAGAAGTAAAGTTGTAATGATCTGGATAATTGGTATGTGTGAAATTAGCTTTTAATGACTTTAAGTGAGCTACAAGTGGTTTTGGATTTGCAATTCCTGTGACTAAATGAAAAGATTCTGAACTAAAATCCTGTAAGGATTTAGTGTACATTTCAGTTGAAGATTTATTTCCAAAAATTAAATCTGAATACACAATATAGGTAAAAAACACTCGTTGCTTATCCGTTGGAACTAATTTGCTGATAATCTTACTTTGATCTTCTGGAGTAAGTCTTTTTGGGCATTTTGTAACTAAAATAATATTCGCTCTTTTTGCTCCAGATATAGGTTCTCTTAAGTTTCCTGCTGGAAGCAAAATATCATCACAATATAAATCAGAATAACTGGTGAGTACTATTTGTAAACCTGCCTGTACTTTTCGGTGCTGAAAAGCATCATCTAGTACAATAATAGATTTGTAATGGGTTAGTTTTAATAATTTAGAAATTCCTCTTTTTCGGTTTTCATCAACAATAACAGTGCAATCAGGAAAGGTTTTTTTGAACTGTAAGGGTTCATCCCCAACAGTTTTTGCATGGTGTGAAGTCAAAACTTCTATAAACCCAGAAGTTTTCCTTCCATATCCCCTACTTAATGAGGATATTTGGTAATTTTGAGCTTTCATTTTTGAAAATAAATAGGCTACAAAAGGAGATTTACCTGTACCTCCTACATTTAAATTTCCTATTGTAATTATAGGATGAGTGTATTTTTCACTTTTGAAAATTTGATAATCATAGGCTTTTTGAATCACCCAAACACCCAAATAGTAAAAAGGAACAAAAGGTAAAAGTAGTTTTCTCCAGTAAGGCGTCATAAAGGCTTAAGGCGTAATTATAACAATTTAGGTATGCGTTGAAATATCTTCTTAAAAATATTGCAATACGAATATACTTCAAAGTAGAAACAAATAGTAATTTTGTATGAAAAATTAATACTTATACTATGAATCCTACGATAAAAGACATTACCCGACTCCTTGAACAAGACACACCACTTACTTACGCTGAAGACTTTGACAATGTAGGCTTATTGGTAGGTAATCCAAATACACCTGTATCTAAAGTTTTAATAACCTTAGATACTACACTTGACGTATTGGAAGAAGCTATCCAAACAGGTTGTAATTTAGTTATTAGCTTTCATCCTATTATTTTTAGTGGACTCAAAAAAATTACAGGTCGAAATTATGTAGAACGTATAGTAATGAAAGCTATTGAGAATAAAATAGCTATTTATGCTCCTCATACAGCCCTTGATAACCAGTGGGAAGGGGTTAATGGTAAAATTTGTGATCTTCTGAACCTAAATGATCGTCAAATTCTACTTCCTAAAAAAGAAACACTCTTAAAACTAAGTACTTATATTCCGTCAGATCACTTAGAAACCGTGAAAGAGGCTTTATTTGCTGCAGGTGCGGGTCATATAGGTAATTATAGTTCTTGCAGTTTTAGTTTTCAAGGTACAGGAACTTTTAAAGGGTCTAATAATAGTACACCTGCTATAGGTAAACCTAATGTTCTTGAAAATATTTTAGAGCATAATCTTCAAGTAATTGTACCTAAGCATGCTAAAAACAATGTTATTGCGGCTCTTAACAAAAGTCATCCGTATGAAGAAGTTGCATTTGATCTTTTTAAAATTGAAAATAGTAACCATCGTATTGGTCTGGGTATGGTAGGAAGCTTAGAATCTCCCATTAAAGAAAGTGAAGCATTAGAACTCTTAAAGAATATTTTCGATACCTCTATTATACGTCACAGTGGATTTTTAGGAAAATCGGTGCAAAGAATAGCCGTATTAGGTGGAAGTGGTGCTTTTGCAATTAATGCAGCAAAAACAGCAGGTGCTGATCTTTTTGTTACTTCGGATTTAAAATACCATGATTTCTTTAAGGCTGAAAAAACTATTGTACTCGCAGACATAGGACATTACGAATCGGAAAAATTTACGAAAAATCGAATAAAAACTCTTTTATATAGAAAAATTCATATATTTGCATCCAAATTTAACCCTTTTGATGTCATATTATCAAAAGTAAACACAAATCCAGTAGAATATTTTATTTAAAAAAATGAAACTATTAAAGCTATTACAATCTAAGTTTACACCAAAAAAAACTATAGTATTAGATTTTAATCATTTTTGTAGAATCCAATCAGAATTGGAAAGTTTAGAGTACAATCTTAAATGTGAAATTGACTCAGAGAATGCTCGTTTAGACGAAAGTACAAACGCTGAAAATAGTGGTGGAGGAAAGGGAAGGATTAATTCTGAAGCTGAATACAAAAAAAATCAAAAACTTAGTGAATTACGAGCTAAGAAAAGTTGTTTAGCTGTCTATTAATTTAGAGCTTGTTTAAACTCACTACTTCCTGT
>WTKB01000302.1 GCA_011524575.1 Aquimarina sp. | reverse complement strand
TCCGCTCTTAAATCTACAATTTCTGCATTATCTTTTAATGCTTTAAGAAGTGCTCTTCTAGAATTTGTTCTATTTTTCTTAGTTTCATTATTTGCAAGAGTTTGGTAAGAACCTAACTCTTGAGCTTCAGTTATGGTTTTTACTTTTAATACATAAACACCTTTGTTTGCAGCTATAGGTTTTGATAGTTTATCTTTTGCTAAACCTAATGCTGTACCTACTACTTTTTCTTCTACTCCAATACCAGAAATGGTTGGGTTATTTAAGGTAATTCCTGTTGCTGTTTTTACAGATACACCATTTTGTTTTGCTATTTGATTAAGATCAGTAATATCTTTAAGTCCTTCAATGATTTTATCTGCTTTTAATTCATTGATAAGTATTGGTTCTACTTTATCTTTTGCCTGAGCAACACTTTGTAATCCCTTTTCTACTTTATCTGTTATTGTTGCGATGATGTATCCATCAGCTACATCGAAGCTTTTAACACTACCTTTAGCCGCATCAAAACTCCATTTTACAATTTCACGTTGTTTTCCTATTCCTGTGATATTCTCGTCTAATTTGCTTAAATCCTTAGCTGTTTTAACCGTAAGATTTGCTGTTTTTGCTGCAGTTTCTATCCCAGTATCTTTAGCCTTAGAAAGGAAGTTTGTAGCCTGTGCGTATATCTCGTTATTTGTAGCTTCACTGGGTTGAATTTCTTGTGCAATTACTCCTATTTTTACTGCTTTCTTGAAATTCTTTTGGTCATCAATTTTTACAACATGGTATCCAAAACCTGTTTCTACCACTGCAATGTCTCCTTTTTTATTTTCAAAAACATAATCGTTAAAAGGCTTTACCATTCTATTTTTTGTAAAGTAGCCTAAGTCTCCTGCTTTATCTTTGTTTGATGGATCAGAAGAGAACTTCTTTGCTAATACAGCAAATGAAGATTTCTTAGATTTCACAACATTTAAGATACTATCTGCTAAAACCTTTGCTTCTTCTTTAGTACGCTCACTTGAAGCTCTCCCTGTTTGATTGTGTCCAATTAATATATGACTAGCCTTTACAGAATCAGGAATTTTTGAACGAGTTACAAGTTTAGCTAACTTGTAGAAACCTTTTTCTTTGTACGGCCCATAAACTTTACCAAGAGCAGCATCAAAAAGTTGAGATGCTACATCTTTATTAAGTTCGTTTTTAAAGCTGTAACTATTGGTGTAAGGCAAATCAGAGTTTTCCTCGATAAACGCTGCTACTTCTTTAGTATTTTCAAAACCAAGTACATCTTCAGTACTTTTGGTAAGATCACTATATTGCTTCGAGTCTTTTATAAGACCTTTTAGTTTTGCAACAATTTGTTTTTCATCTTCCTCTGAAGCTTTTTCTTCAATTTTCACATAACTAATAGCTGTTGAAGCCTCTGTCTGAAATTCATTAGCGTGCTTTTTAAGGTAAGCTTTGATATCAGCATCTGTGATTTCAATAGTTTTATCTTCTATTTTAGAATATGGAATTTGTACATAACTAATAGTTGCTTTTTTGTTTTCTGCTTCATGAGCAAACTTTGCTTCTGTAAGTGTAGTGTAAGTACCTACGGCACTCATTTGTTTAAATACATCTTGAGCAGCTACTTCTTCAATGTTATTTTCATAACGCATCCAGTTTTGGTACTGTAAAGGTTGCGTTTCTTTGAGATCAGCAATATATTCGTTAAGAACAGCTTTATCAAATTTCCCTTCTTTATTTTGGAAAGTGGCATTGTTTTTTAAGGCTACTTCAAGCTTACCAGCAATATGTTTTTTATCAACTACAATTCCAGATTCTTCAACTTGTTGATTTAAAAGCATGTCATCTACTTTCTGATTCCAGATGGCTTTTACTATTTGTAAAGAAGAACCTCTAGATTTACGAGACTCTACTAAGTTTTGAAACTCAGAAGTTTTAATAGACTCTCCATTTACTTCTCCAACTACTTTTTGTGCATTATTACCTCCAAAAGCACTGTTACTGATAGGGTCTGAAAGGATAAAAGCAAAGAGTGCCAATGCAATTACCATGATAAGAAAAAAAGATCGCTGTCTTATTTTATTTAAAATTGCCATTTTATATTTTTTTAGTAGGGCGAAATTAAGGTTTTATTGCAAAAAACAAAACCATATATAGGATAAATGTGCATTTAGTAGTATGTCATTATTTTGAAATTTCCATTTTTATAGTTATGATTTTAGGTCCGTTAACAGCTACCGACTTTAGAGTAAGTTCGTTATATGTTATAGAATCGCCTTTTTTAGCGATACGACCAAGTTTATGCATAAAAAAACCAGAAAGTGTTTTATATGCTAAAGATGATGGAAATTGTGTTCTGTAAGTGGTATTTATATCTTTAATAGTTGATGTAGCTGGCAAAAAGACACTACCTGTTGTTATAAATTGCAAGTAATTATAACTAGGACTTTTTTGAAGATGATCAGTGAGTAGGTAACTAAGCTTTTTTTTAGTGAAATATCCATTACATTCTCCTATTTCATTTGTTAAAATGCCAAGGTGTACGTGTTCTTCTTTAAGTGCTTTTAAAGCATCTTTTAGATTGATACTCTCTGGAGTGTAAATAAATTCGTTAATATTTGACACACTAATTTTTGAATGGGTATTTAACAAAGAAATCTTATCAATATAACCTGTAATAGTCTCCTGTTCATCCTCATCCTTTAAAGACGATTTTTGAGTAATAAATACGGGGGTTTTATGGGTATTTAATTGAATTTTCGAACAATTTTCTATAGATTCTGTGTTCTTTAAGGCATCTTTAGAGGAAGGAACTACATGGAAAAGTGATCGATTAAAAAAGTGAAAAAAGTCATCAGATAGTTGTTTCTTTTGAAGTATTGATTGCTCTGAATGATTAGTAAATGAAGTTACATTAAGAGGTGTTTCATTAACTATGGTGTCTGTGTCAGTTGGCTTTGTTATAGGTTGCTTTTGTACTTTTATTATTTTCCTAACGATAAAAGTACATGCTAAATCGAAGATCTTTTCAGGTACTCTAAAAAGGTAATAAATTCCTTTACTGATAAAACTTAGTTGTTCCTGATTAAAAATAAAATAAAATCGAGAGCTTATAAAACTAAATGCCAATACCAACGAAATGGCTAAAAGTACTTCAATGTAAGTTCTAAGGTGGCCAAGAGTAGGGATGATATGAGTATATTCTTGGTTATTAACTAATTGAAGTGTAATGATGATACTTATTGATAGACAAGAGTTTTCTGCGAGTTTTAATACTTTTTCATAGGAAGAATACGATTCAGAATGGTTCTTAAGGATTATTAAAAGTGCATAAGAACACATGAATAAAAACGCTAAAGCTATCAGTATAAGCATAGTTATTTTTTAATTTTCTTTAATTGTGTCAGTTTAAAATAACTCATGAAAATAGCTAATGCTCCAAAAAATAATTGGATGTAAGCATTGGGCGTTTCATTGTATATACCTTTTACACCTAGTATGCTAAAAAAAATACCAGCTAAAAGATAAAAACAGAGAGTGATAATGATATATACTCGCATGATACTATGGTAATTTTTGTTAATTTTTTTAGTGAAATAATTTAAGAGCTTGTTTGAATAAGCTCTTAATGTTTAAATTCTTGAGTGATGCGATTATTGTGAGATCTAAAGTAATCAAAATTATCTTTAGCATCAAATCCTTGTCCTTTATTAAAGTTTCCTGTTTTAAATCCTATATTAAATGTAGTATCGCAATAAATCCATTGAAGTTCTTGATTCCAAAATAACTCGTCTGTTTTAAGTTGTGTGCCCTCAGCAGTAAGAACACGTACGTTGTTTTTAAGTACTACAAGTTTTGTTTCGGTGTATTGAATAGCATAATCGGCATATATTTTAGAGGTTCCTTTTTTATCATAAATAGTAAGTTCAATTCCCTTAGGAAATTCATAAAAAGGGAATTCTAGATGTGAAAAATCTTTAAATATAGGGGCTTTTAATAAGGCTTCTAAAGTACCATGTTTTGTTAGTTTTAATGTAATATCTGTACCTTCTCCTTGTGGTAAAGTAAGTATGTTTGCTTGGTTCTCAACAGGGATAGATTCCGAGCAATTACAAAACAAAAACATCATGCCTAAGTACATGGGCATGATGTTTTTTAGAAAATAATATCTTAGTATAGGTACTTGTAACATACTACTTATAAACTTGGAACTTTCACGGATTCATTAATCCAACATCCTACAGATACTGTTTTACCTTGCATTCCTTTAGTAAAAATATCTGATTTTGATGGTGCAGAACTCAGGTAACTCGCTGTAGTTTTTTGAGCGTTTTTAGCAACGGATAGATCTACTTTTCCAGCTCTTTTTGAATACTTTGCAGCTAACCAATATACGGCTCTTTTATTAAATTCGTCCGTTCCACAAGAGTTAGCACTTTTACCAATCATGTTTGCAATTTGTAAGTAAGCAGCACCAAAAGAGGGTTTAAATTCTAAAGCTTTTTTGAAATAATTTTTAGCTTTTCCATAAGACCCTTTTGCTTTAAAACTCATAGCTCTTTGGAAATAAGCATCTGCTTTTTCATTAGGATCTGTTTCTAATTCGATAGCTTGATCATAATACTTAGCAGCCAATCCAAGATCTTTTCGTTGTTCTGCAAGTTTAGCTAAATACTTTGCTGTAGATGCAGAAGGGGCTAATTCATGTTGTTGGGTAACTAAAGAAGTGAAAATAGGTGTGTCCGTACATTTCTTTTTGTACAATCTTTTAGAAGCATTTTTAATCCAGTTAATATCGTTTTTCTTGGTATTAAACTCACCTTCAAAAAGAGGAATTAAGTAATCACAATTTGCGAGTTTACCAAGTTTTGCATTCATCGAATTTTTAACTTGATTATACACTTTTAAGTTGTTTTCTGCTTTACTTAGTGACTTTTTTTCTTTAGAAAGTAAGCTTACTCCATTTTCTTCTTTAGTGCTGTATTTTGAGATTTTTGCTCCCATTCTATTTTCCTCAAAGGCGATTTTATCCATTAAATCGTCATAGAGTGTAAATACATCATTTACGGTTTTATTTCCTGACTTTTGTAAATCTATGAGGTGAGAAAATATACTATAAATTTTCTTAGGTCCTTTAAAGTTCTTTTTGTCTTTATAAGCAGTTGCAAATAACTCGTAACGTTCTTGGGTAGTACCCATGTTATAGTCCGTCATTAATTGTGCAATATCCGACTTATAATCTCCGATAGGTGTTTTACTACTAAAATGTGTTTTACGTTCTTCGAGTAGTGAAATGATACTTTCAGCAATACTTTTTTTATTGGCTTCAGGAGCTCTTTTAAGCTCATCTCGTAGAATACGTTCACTGTACTGATAAGTAGCTAAACTGTATTGTGGACAATTTTTTCGTACTGTTTCTAAGTAGGGTTTTGCTTTTTGGTAGTCTTTGGCTTTAGCACTTTCAATACCAAGAGAAGCATTTTTTTTACATTCGTCGGATACGGTTTCTTGTGCTTGTATTCCTAAAGATAAAAAACATCCTATAAAACTTGTAAGACCTAGTTTTGTGAACAATCTCATAAATATTAGTAAATTAAATTAGTCGTATTTTCTTTTTTGAAACCATTTTTGTCCTAATGTCAATCCTAAAGAAAGGGTAGCATAATCTTCTCTAATTAAACTAGAGGCAATTTGTCCTCTTTTCCCTAGCTTTAGTCCTAAATCAACTTGTGAGGAACTACGGGGTAACGGTAAACTCATTCCAAAAGACATGCCAAAATCAGAAATAATTTGATTATTAATAGCTATTCCAAGGTCATGGTACTCAAAACCAAATCGATAAGTTATTTTTTGAAGGTAATTTGTTAAGGAGTTATATTTAGGAATATAGTATCCTCCTGTTCGAATCCCCATTCCATGACGATGAGAAACGCCTTGACGGGAGTAAATCCTATCTTGATAATTATTATTTTTAGTAAAGAACATTTCAGAACTCATAAACCAGTTTCTTTTCTTTTCAATACTTATCCCTAAAGTTAATTTTGAAGGCAATCGAAAATCTTGAATAGAAAGAAAGTTGGTATTTTCATTTTCAATAATATCAACACCTGTAGCAGTGTTAGTGGTTATGCTAGCTAATTGTTGTCGATTGGTAATTTCTAGTTGATTACTGGCTTCATAAATAGCAGTTAGTCTAGAAACATAGTTTTTTCTGTATTCATTTTCATAGAGTAGGGCTGTTGTAAAACTAAACCCTGAAACTTCTGATTGTAACAGTTCTCTATTTGAAAAAACAGTTTGATTGTAACTTGTAGTTTGTTCTTCTAATCTTCCGAAGTTGTAATGTATTTCAGTACCAATATGAAGTCCTTTAATAAGTTGGGAACTTAAAGAAAGATAAGCTCTATTTACATTTCCATCACCTCTTTTTTGTGTAGTTTGCGCTACATTATTTACCTCATTAGTAGTCGTTGTTAGATATCCCATGGAGCGATAAGGGTGAATTCCCAGACCAATACCTACATATTTTGAAGGGAAAGCAATGCTTAAGTAATCTACAGTAGTTGCTGTGCCTTTGCTACTATTTTGACGGGTATTAATCTGCTGCCTTGTTGTAGATGCTCCTATACTAAATGATGTGATTTTAAGCTTGCTATAAGAAGCTGGGTTTTTAAGGTTTGGAAGTTCTTGAGACATTACCAATGAACTACCTCCCATACTTTTTTGATAAGTACCACCATTAAAGTTCTCTAACCCTAAACCATAATTAGAGTATATAGAATTAATGGATTGTTGGGAATAAGTTGTAAGAAAGGTACCTAATAATGCAGTAAAAAAAAATGAGAATTTCATCATTTTTGTAACGTGTAGTTTAATAAGTGGTTAAGCCCTAGTAGTAAAAAGTTGGGCTCCACAAAGATGTCACTTTTTAATTGTTTAGACAAAAAAATTGCATCTCCTCCTGTTAAAATTACTTTAGTTGTAGGATATTCTCTTTTAAAAGAAGTAATCATCCCTTCAATTTCAAAAATTGCACCTTGTAAGCTTCCAGAATAGATGGCTGTTTCAGTACTTGAGCCTATTAAAGGTATTTGTGTTGTTGTAAGGTTACTTACTTTAAGTAAAGGGAGTTTATCGGTATAGTTATTTAAGCTTTTTAAGCGCATTTGTAGTCCTGGAGCTATTCCTCCACCTAAATATTCTCCGGTATCTGTTATAAAATCATAGGTGATACAACTTCCTGAATCAATAATTAACACATTGGTGTCTGGAAATTCATAAAAAGCAGCACCTACCAAAGCCTTTCTATCAGCTCCTAAGGTTTTAGGAGTTTTGTAGTTATTTTTAAAAGGAACACCTGTTTTACTTGTTAGTTGGATGACACTATCAAGGAAATGCTTAGGGAATATGGAATCTATTTCTTTAACAGAACTTATTAGTGTATGTGTAATTGAAGTATATTTTGTTTTTAAATATTGAACTAAGTTGTAAACTTCAGAAATAATTACTCTTTTTATTTCTAAAATTTCGTTTCTAAGAAACACAGCCACTTTAGAATAGGTGTTTCCAATATCAATAATGAGATACATTTTTTTATTTTTTTTTCAAAATTAGTTTAAAAATTAAAAAAAAGTATGTATATTTGCCATCACAATAATAAAATACTTTTATTGTATGGTGCCTTAGCTCAGTTGGTAGAGCAAAGGACTGAAAATCCTTGTGTCCCTGG
>WTKB01000111.1 GCA_011524575.1 Aquimarina sp. | reverse complement strand
TCTTTTTTTCATCATAAAGTATCTTAATTATTAAAATTTAATGCTGGTAATTTCAGAGCTTGTTTAAACTCACTACTTCCTGTAATCCAAAATTTTAAGAACTTAGATCACTTTAAAAGGACTTACATATCTCGATATGTGCGTCATTTAAAAGTAAACCAAAACCTTAAACTTTTGAATTACAGTTCGTATTCAGTTTAAACAAGCTCTCAAAGAATCAGCTATTTGATACTTCGATGTTTTATGATTGGGCACATTTTTTACAAAGTCTATAAGATCCTCTCTAAATAACTCAGGATCAAATAAATTATAAACTTCAAAAACACGTTCTTTTAGTTGTTTTCTTGTCCAACTTTTAAGAGAGTCGAACTCAAAATCTTTAATATGAACACTACGCTGGTAACTACCATCCTCAAAAGTATTCCAACTCTCTTTTTTAATCCAAGGAGAAAACACAATATATGAAGGCTTATCCAAAGCTTTTGCCATATTAATTGCTCCGCCATCATTACCTATAATGGCATCACAGCAACTCATAAGTACCATAAATTCTCGTAAATTTTTGCCTAATACTTCAAAATATATTTTTTGTTGGGTTTCTTTTCTGCACGCATCAAAAACAACTTTCGCATCATTGATCTGGTTTGGAATATAATTAAACAACAGCGTGCAATCTTCTGTATCAGCCACATAATCTACTAGCTTTGCCATATAAGATAATGGATAAGTTTTATTTTTTGCACTACCAATAATACTTATCATAAAAATCTTTTTATCACGATCTATACCATAACTATCTAATAGTTCCAAGACCTTTTTCTTTTCCTCTTCTTTAATATAAATTTTAGGTGGATAAATCGTATCTAAGGGTATTTGAAAGGGCTTTAATAGACTCAAACGTTCCTCAATGGTAAGCCCCATATTGGTTTGTGCGATCGTATTTTCCCTGAAATAAGTTTGTGTGTAAAAGAAACGAGTATAACTCTTGTGATAAGAAATCCTTTGTTTGGCTCCTGTTATAAAACTAAGTAATCCTGTACTCCATTTGGAATACACATCAATGACAGCATCATACTTATTTGCTTTTAATTGTAATGAAAATTTAAAAAACTTACTTATGGAGGTATTAGACTTCGGATCATATAAAATAAACGCATCAATAAATGGATGATTCAAAACCACATCTTTAGTGGATTTATGAATTAAATAATGGATTTCTACTTCTGGGTAATGCTGTTTTAAATAGGTTGCCAACATTGAAGTTACTAAAACATCACCGATCATCTTTTGCTGGATGAGTAAAATTTTCATCTGAATTTATTTTTTGGTAAAGATAAGTAGGTATTTTTGTGCAAAAGCAAAAATGTAATAAAAGCATCACACATTTATGCTTTAAATCCTATAAATAAACATCCATGAAAGGTATTATTCTAGCAGGAGGATCAGGAACAAGGCTTTACCCTTTAACCAAAAGCACCTCTAAACAATTATTAGCCATTTATGATAAACCGATGATTTATTATCCTTTATCCGTTTTACTACTGGCAGGAATCAAAGAAATTTTAATTATTTCTACCCCTGAGGATACGCCTCGCTTTCAAGAGTTACTAGGTGATGGTAAGCGTATAGGGGTTCATTTCGAGTATGCTGTCCAACCAAAACCCGAAGGTCTTGCTCAAGCCTTTATTATTGGAAAAAATTTTATAGGAATGGATTCGGTATGTTTAATTTTAGGAGATAATATATTTTATGGTCCTGGGTTTACAGGGATTTTAAAAAACACACTAAAATACTGTGAACAAGACAATAAAGCGACTATTTTTGGATATTATGTAAATGACCCTGAGCGTTATGGTGTAGTGGAATTCGACAAAAACAAAAAAGCAATCAGTATCCAAGAAAAACCTAAAATTCCTAAAAGCAATTATGCGGTTTCGGGCTTGTATTTTTATCCTAATTCTGTAGTGAAAATAGCAGAGAATGTCACACCAAGTGCCCGTGGTGAACTTGAAATCACCAGTATTAATCAAACGTACTTAGAAAGAGAAGAACTTCATGTGGAACTTATGGGGCGTGGGTTTGCATGGTTGGATACTGGGACTCACGAATCGATGCTTGAGGCCTCAAATTTTATACACACCATAGAGAAACGTCAAGGATTAAAAGTAGCTTGCATTGAGGAAATCGCCTATGAAAAAGGATATATTTCTAAAGAACAACTA
>WTKB01000263.1 GCA_011524575.1 Aquimarina sp. | reverse complement strand
GAGGATGAAAGTTAGGGTTTTGGGGTAATTAAAATATTACTTAACCAACTTTTTATACAACCACTTACGCTTCCAAACCATAACAACAAATAGAATTATAATAAAAGGCCAAATATTAATTAGTAGAATAAAGATTCCCGTTACCATAGACCAACCATTTTCAAAACCAATTTTAGCTTTATCTAAAAAAGTCTTTTTATAAACAGAAGGTGTTTCTTGATATTCTACGGTTTCAAACAATAAAACTTCAATAGTGCTATATTTCACTTGATCAGACAAATATCGCAGCCTGGCTTCTTTAGCTTCAATTTCTTCGGTAATTTTTCGAATAGCTTCCTCAGCCTCTAAAACCTCTGAAATCTTACCTGTTTTATTTTTTAAAATTTTAATGTAACGTTCCCTAACCTCTTTTTTTGTTTTAAGTCTTGACTCAGTATCAATATATTCTTCTGTAACATCATTAGAACTAATACTAACCGATCTAACAAACTTTGCAATTTTTTCTATTTCTGGAATAATTTGGTTAAAACTTGCACTCTCAACACGTAATTTAATTTTATTGGATATTTTATAAGTCGTGGTAGACATATCCATATCTGAAACAAAAGCCTTGTAAGTTTTTGCCAATTCTGTTATTTTACTAGTAGCTTGATTTACATTATCAACTTGTAGTTCTATATTAGCATTCCAAATTACTTTTCTGTTCTCATTGTAGTTATTAGATGATATACTTGTAGGTTTATTTTTTTGTGGAGTGACACTTTCAGCTGATAAACTTTTTTGATTTTCATGAGAATTAAAATCTGAATTATTACAAGATAAAAGAACTACAAGAACTAAATAAAATAGAATTTTCATATCGGTTAGTTAAATAATTAAGTGTATTCTAAAAAAGACTTTAATCTAAATATAGTATTACAAGTACTTTTAATATAAATAAATCATCTAACAATCACCATACTTCCATTTTTAGTAAAATCGATAATTTGTTTATTTACAGTTGGAAAAGTCATAAAACATCCAGAGCTCCACGGACCATAACTTGAATGAAAAACAATGTTTCTTTTTAAGGCATTATTATTTTGTTTTTCTAAACCATTAATACGCATTCCAATTTTTAAATCTCCATGTCCATAATTACTCTCATAAGCGTATAAAGTTTTAAAAACACCTTTACATGAGATTTTAGACTCTGGTATATTTGAAAATTGAGATGGCATAAAAAATCCAGATTTCCATGCATGACTAACATGACAATTAAGAATAACCTCTTTTGTACTATTTTGTATTACCCATAATCGTTTTCTAAAAAACGGTTTATCATAATCTATTAATATGGAATATTTAGAGTTTTGAAACTCACTAGAAAACCTTTTTAATTGTTGACTAATCAATAATAAATCTTCATTTAAGGGTTTTGTTGGGAGTAAACTAAATAGCACCAATCCTGATAAAAGAATTAAAAAAGTACAGAATAGTTTTTTCATAAATAGGAAGCTATAATTATTAAAATGGAATAGTTGTAATTCTTTCTACATTTTCAAATTCATCTATAATCCAAATTACTATATAAGCTCCAGCACCATCACCATTTAAAGAACTTAAATATAATTTTTTATAATAACCGTTAAAATAAATATTTATATGATTAACATTAGGTTCATAAAGATTTTTTAAATGATCTTCATTTGTCAAAACTATTTTTTTTTGATTAAAAACAATCAGTATTTCTTTATACTAATACTTTGGCATAAAGCCATCAGTACCAAACGAATCACTAATACTATAATTATTAATATTAGCTTTTTGTCTTTCAATTTCTAATGTAATTTTATCACCTCTGACTAATAATTTATCAGTGCTTTCCTTTGAAAATTCAAAATTATTTTTTTGATAGAGTTGGATAATTCTAGATTTATGTACAAAACCATTTCGTTTTTCATTTCTCAGACTCCAAACCTCAAACCAATCATCAACTTCATCTTGAATCCATACTAAGTGATTATTATGAAGCGTATCAACAACTTGTGATTCTTTAAAGACATAATTATTTCTTACGTTAACATAACCATCTTTATCATAAACAAACCCTTGAGAAAAACTATTGAATACAACTAAAATAAATATTGTAAAAATACACTTTCGCATTTATCTAAATAAGTTTAAAATTTACAACAACCCTACATCCCCTTTTCCTTCTCTTATAATTTCTGGGGCACCAGA
>WTKB01000149.1 GCA_011524575.1 Aquimarina sp. | reverse complement strand
TAAGAGGTTTTGGAAGCTTTATTATTAAAACTAGAGCTGAAAAAACTGGTAGAAATATATCAAAAAACACAACAATCAAAATCCCTGCACACAATATTCCAGCATTTAAACCTGCTAAGGTATTTATGGAAGGTGTAAAAGAGAATGTTGCTGTTGAAATCTAGTATTTTAATTAACCCTATTAATATTTCACATTTATGCCAAGTGGTAAGAAAAGAAAAAAAGCGAAGATAAATACTCACAAGAGAAAGAAAAAGAGTAGAAGAGATCGCCATAAGAAAAAGTAATTCGAAAATTATTTTTTTATTTTCAAATCTATTCAACATTTTATACGCACATTACTACATGTAGTAATGTGCGTATAAAATGTTGAATAGATTTGTTATATACCCCTACTACTAATCAGGGGGGAATTAAAGATTATACAATCGCGTTCATTGACATTTGAATTTCAAATCATTAAAAAGTCTATTTTATAAATTAGGCATAGCATCTTTGTTGTGCTTTTTATGTCCTAGTTTAAAGGCTTATTTAAACGCACAACTTCCTGCAATCCAAAATTGTAAAACTTGGATCACTTTAAAAGAACCTACATATCTAGATATGCACACTTTTAAAAGTAAACCAAATAACAGCAAACTCCTGAATTACAGTTTGTATTAAGTTTAAACAAGCCCTAAATCATTTTTTTTTGATTATGTACAATCTTGTAGAACATATTTCAAGATACTGTTAAGAGCTTGTTTAAACTTAATACAAACTGTAATTCAAAAGTTTAAGGTTTTGGTTTACTTTTAAATGATGCGTATATCGAGATATATAAATCTTTTTAAAGTGATCCAAGTTCTTGAAATTTTGGATTGCAGGAAGTAGTGAGTTTGAACAAGCTCTAATATCGTATAAATGAATAATGTTCAGAATTGAGTTTACTAATTTTAAACCTAATAAAAGTGAATAAAGAATTAATTATTAGGTCAGGTACCTCTACAGATTTTGCTTTACTAAAAGATGGAAAACTCATTGAACTCCATAAAGAAGATGAAACCCATAAATTTTCAGTTGGCGACATATATATTGCCAAAATCCGAAAACCTGTTGCAGGGCTAAATGCAGCTTTTGTAAATATTGGCTACAAAAAAGATGCCTTTTTACACTACCATGATTTAGGACCTCAAGTCCTATCTTCCTTACAGTTCATGAAAAAAGTTTGCAGTGGTAAATTAACGAATTACCATCTGGAAAATTTTCCTACAGAAAAAGACATTCCTAAAAATGGAGTGATCACTGATGTTTTAAAGCCAAATCAACCCTTACTTGTACAAGTCGTAAAAGAGCCTATTTCCACTAAAGGACCTCGAATAAGCTCAGAAATATCTATTGCTGGTAGATATATTGTATTAGTTCCTTTTTCAAATCGTGTTTCTGTCTCACAAAAAGTGAGTAGCAAAGAAGAAAAAGACCGCCTTAAACGACTCGTAAAAAGTATTCGACCCAAAGGATTCGGTGTAATTATAAGAACCGTAGCAGAAGGCAAAAAAGTAGCAGAACTTGACAAAGATCTTCAACAACTTTTAGAGCGATGGAAAAGCATGTGTAAACTACTTGTTAAAGCTAGTTTACCCAGTCAAATACTAGGAGAAGTTAATAAAGCATCTTCCATATTAAGAGATGTATTTAATGATAGCTTTACTGGTATTTACGTAGATTCACAAGAACTTTACGATCAAGTAAACGATTACTTGTTAGAAATCGCTCCAAATAAAACCTCTATAATTAAGCTTCATCAAAATAAAGTACCTCTTTTTGAAAAATTTGGTATTGAACGACAAATTAAAACAGCTTTTGGTAAAACCGTATCAATGACAAAGGGTGCTTATCTTGTTATTGAACACACCGAAGCACTTCATGTTATTGATGTCAATAGCGGAAACCGTTCTAACCGTTCTAGAAATCAAGAAGAAACAGCACTCGAAGTAAATTTAATAAGTGCTAAAGAAGTTGCAAGACAACTTCGTTTAAGAGATATGGGAGGCATTATCGTAGTTGACTTTATAGATATGAATAAGGCTGAAAACCGAAAAGCCCTTCACGATTTTCTAAAAGTTGAAATGGCAGATGATAAAGCCAAACACAATATTTTACCTCCTAGTAAATTTGGACTTGTACAAATCACAAGACAACGTGTACGTCCAGAAACAAATATTAAAACTAGAGAAAAAAACCCAAGTAATAATTCTTTAGAGGTTGAAGCACCGATAGTGCTAATCAACCGAATAGAAGTAGAACTTAAAAAGTTACTGGATAAAAAACAAGACAAAAAAATAATAATTACTGCACATCCATTTATAAGTGCTTTCCTTAAACAAGGATTTCCTTCTTTAAGACTGAAATGGTCCTTTGAAAATAAGGTATGGATAGAAGTACAGCCCAGAGATGCTTATACCTATCTAGAATATCATTTTCATAACAAAACAGGAAAAAAGATTTATTAATAAAAAGCCCCTTTACGCACCATAAAGGGGCTTTTTGTTTTCTAAGAAATATTATAAATTATTATATTCAATAAATAGTATTATACCAATTCTTACTCAAAATGACCGTAATAAATCATTCCTTTTTACTTTCTACTTTATTATAAAAATAAACCATAGTTAAGGCTATACTTAATTTTTCTAATACATATTAAGAAGAAATCCTCTAATTTATTTTAGAGCTTGTTTAAACTCACCACTTCCTGTAATCCACAATTTTAAGAACTTGGATCACTTTAATTAAAATCTCATTTATTCATGTACACACCTGTAAAAGAAATTCACCAACTTTTTCTACAATATCCAAAAATTTATAGCGATACCAGAAAAGCTGTTAAAAATTCTATATTTATAGCCCTATCCAGCAACACTACTAATATCGGAAATCAATTTGCAGAAAAAGCCATCTTTGAGATAGGATGTGCTTATACAATTATTGATGATGAAGATCTTAAAAAAAAACACAAAGAAGACAAAAGGTTTTTACTTGTTAAAAATACCTGTGAAGCCTTAAAACAATTGGGAAAGATTCATAGACAACATCTAAATATTCCAATACTTGCAGTTGCAGGATCTAATGGAAAAACAACAACTAGAAAACTCATTTCAGCGGTACTGTCACAAAAATATAATATAGGAGAAACCCAAGGTAATTTAAACAATCATTTTGGAGTACCATTAAGTTTACTTAACCTAAACGAAAAACACGAAATTGGGGTTATAGAAGTTGGAGCAAACCACTTAAAAGAAACCAAAGATCTATGTGAGATCTGTATACCTAACTTTGGAATTGTAACCAACTGTGGTAAAGATCACTTAGAAGGTTATGGAACACTCGAAAATGTTATTAAATCCAATGCAGAACTTTATGACTGGTTAGCAGAAAATAAAGGCACTGCATTTATTAATGCAGATGATGCTGTATTATTGGCAAATTCTGGAAATATTCTTAATCGTATTTTCTATGGTACTGCTACTAATAAATCTATAAAAGTAACAGGTGAAGTTATAAAATCACCTTGGTTACTTTGTAAAGTATCAATAAATCAAACAGAACAACCTGTAAAAATTCAAATACAATCAAAATTATTTGGGAAATTTTGGCTTCCATCCATACTAGCAGCAATAAGTATTGGAAACCATTTTGGAATACCAATTAATCTTATCAAAAAAGCCATCGAATCCTACGATCCTAGTGGAATGATGCGTTCTGAACAAATAAACTGGAATGGTAGTGACGTATTATTGGATTGCTACAATGCCAACCCTTCTTCAATGGAAGTGTTTATTGATGAAATTCTTGAATTTAACACGACTAAGAAAAAAATATTTATACTTGGCTCCATGTTAGAAGGAGGTCTTACGAGTGTTGATGAACATTTTAAAATTCTTGAAAAACTAAAAAATCAACCTGAAGAAAGTGTATGTCTAGTTGGTAACGTAAATAATAACGACTTTGAGCAAGCTATTGAAAAGTTTAATCACAAAACACCTTTTATTTATTTTAAAAATGCTGCAGAAGCAAAAGAACACCTTTTAAAAAATCAAGATACTAATAACTACTATTTTGTAAAAGGGTCAAGAGGTATTCGTTTAGAGTCCCTATTTGATTACGCAAAATAATAACACAAATTAGTTTTTGCAACCGATATGAGAGCTTGTTTAAACTCTAATTTATATCGGTTGCAAAAAATAAAATAATGTTAAAATATCGACATTTCAGTCTTGGAAGTAAACTCCTCTAAAAACTTAATTCCCTTGTAGGAATTTCCTTTAGCATTTAATTTAGGACTCCAAACCGCAATACTATATTTCCCTGGATGAAGGGCTACTATACCACCACCAACACCACTTTTACCCGGCAGACCAACTTTAAAGGCAAACTCTCCCGACTCATCATAAAAACCACAAGTTTGCATCAAAGCATTCATTCGTTTTGTTTGACTTTTGGTAAGAATACGATTCTGATCAATATTGGTACAGCCTTCATTAGCAAAAAATAAAAACAAGTCAGAAAGCTCCTTACAATTTGTTTCTAAAGAACATATATCGAAATAAAAATCTAATACTTTATTGGGTTTATTCTCGATATTACCAAAAGACTTTATTAAATTACAAAGAGCCGTATTTCTAAAACCTATTTTTTTTTCCGACTCCGCTACTTTCTTGGAATAATTTACATTTGAATGAGGACTCATCGTATGAATAAACTCCAAAAAATCTTTTCTAGGATTTTTTAAAGTACTTAGTAAAATATCTGCAACTACGATAGCTCCTGCGTTAATAAATGGATTTCTTGGAATGCCTTTATCTGCTTCAAGTTGTACTAAAGAATTAAATGCTGTTCCAGAAGGTTCTACCCCCAAACGCTGCCAAATAGACTCTCCAACTAATTTATAGGCCAAACTCAATGAAAGTACTTTTGAAATACTTTGTATGGAAAACCGATCATTATAATCTCCTATTCCGTAATTCAACCCATGTATGGTAGAAAGATGTACACCAAACTTACTAGAATTTACTTGAGCTAACTGAGGTATATAAGTTGCTAACTCTCCCTTTTGAGGTAAAGCCTCTACACGCTCAAACACCTCATTTATAATAATTTTAAAGTTCATGAAATTTAAAATAAGGATTTATTAGCAATAAAGTTGTACAGAATAATAAAAACATATTCTAACGGACAAAAACAGGCTCAAACTCTTTTTTTGTATGTTCTGGACTAAACTCATAACCACCTGTAGTAAAATTATAAAGATCTTCTAAACACCTTGCATCTTGATCTATAAGGTAACGTGCCATCTGTCCACGAGCCTTTTTAGCATAAAAACTAATAACTTTAAGCTGATCATTTTTCCAATCCTTAAATATTGGCGTAACTATCGGAACTTTTACTTTTTTAGAATCAATGGCTTTAAAGTATTCATTACTTGCTAAATTAACTACAACTTCATTGGCATTAAGTTGAGAGTTTAAAGCTTCAGTAAGATTCGACTTCCAATAGTCATATAAGTTTTTGCCTTTGCGATTATCAAGTTTAGTCCCCATCTCTAAACGATAAGGCTGTATAAGATCTAAAGGCTTTAAAAGTCCATAAAGTCCTGAAAGAATACGTAGTTTATCTTGCAAAAAAACTTGACTTTCACTATTTAAAGAAAAGATATCCAATCCAGAATACACCTCCCCATTAAAAGTATATACTGCAGGACGAGAGTTCTCAGAATGAAAAGGAAGCGACCAATCTTGATTTCTTTGCCAATTCAACTGTGCTAAATTTTCACTTATCTTCATTAATTTAGAAAGCTCAACAGGAGTTTTTTCTTTCAAAATATCTTGAAGTTCCTGAGAATCACTTAAAAATTCAGGTTGAGAAAATTTAAGATCAGAAGGAAGTTTAGAATCGAGATCTAAAGATTTAGCAGGAGAAATTAAAATTTTCATTAGTTAATACAGGTAATAATTTTAATAAATATTGGAAAAAGTGATTTAGAGCTTGTTTAAACAAGCTCTTAACCAATACTATTTTTAGCATAGGAACGCCATTTTTCTACACAATCGGTAATATCACTAGGAATAGGAGCTTCAAAATACATACGCTCCCCTGTTTTTGGATGCTCAAAACCAAGAGTTTGAGCATGAAGTCCTAACCTTGGAAGTACTTTAAAACAATTATCTACAAACTGCTTATATTTAGTAAAAGACGTACCTTTTAAGATAACATCCCCGCCATAACGTGCATCATTAAAAAGAGTATGTCCTATATGTTTTAAATGTACGCGTATTTGATGCGTTCGCCCTGTTTCCAACTGACATTCGATTAAAGTAACATAGCCTAAACGTTCCAATACTTTATAATGGGTTACTGCTGGCTTTCCTTTATGTGCATTAGGTGCTAACCAAATGGTATTTTGTAACCTATTTTTAGGATGACGCCCAATGTTACCTTCAATAGTACCGTTATCTTCTTCAAGGTTACCCCACACTAAAGCTAAATATTTTCGAGTACTGGTCTTATTAAAAAATTGCTTAGATAAATGTGCCATAGCGTGCTCTGTTTTTGCAACAACTAAAAGACCACTGGTATCTTTATCTATACGGTGAACAAGCCCTGGACGATTACTACTATTATTAGGTAAATTATCAAAATGATAAATCAGTGCATTAATAAGTGTACCCTCATAATTGCCATGTCCTGGATGAACCACCATACCTGGAGCTTTATTAACTACAAGTAAAGTATCATCCTCATAAACAATATCTAAAGGTAAATCTTGGGCTACCAATAAATGTTCATAGGGTGGGTGTGTAAAAAGTACACGAACCACATCATTAGGTTTTACCTTATAATTAGATTTTACTTGGACATCGTTAACCCAAATACTCCCTTGCTTTGCCGCTTGTTGTATTTTATTACGAGTTGCATTCTCAATGAAATTCATTAAAAACTTATCCACTCGTAGGGGTTCCTGACCCGAACTTGCCTCAAAACGGTAATGTTCATGAAGCGTTTCTTCTGGTAATGTATTAGAATCTTCCATAGGTAAATGATCTGAGGATGAAAATGAAGAAGTATCTGAAGTTGTCATAAATTTTAAACAAATAAATATTTATACTATTTCATACGACTATCTAGTACCATCACCTACAACCAAATCTATGATAGATGTTTTTCGAACTAAATCACCAGGCCGAACTACTTTACCATCATGACGCATCTCTAAAACTACATTTCTTGCAATATCAGGTCGGTAAATAGTCTTACCAACTCTAAAACCTACAGACTGTAAGGTGGGTCTTGCTTGACGCTTTGTTTTTTGAATAACATCAGGCAACTTTACTTTACGGTAATCTTTAGGGTTAACTACCAAATAAATTTTTCGGTTTTCCTTTACAAAATCACCAGCTTGAGGCTTTTGATCAATTACTGTAAGAGGAGGGAATTTAGGATTGAAATTTGCAGATTCTTCCACTGCCGCACGTAAAGTTTTTTGCTCTAATTGTAATTTTGCACGTGCCATACTCAATGTTTTTAAATTTGGCACTACAATTCTTTGAGAATGTTTTGTGCTGGTATCCAGATACCTAAGCATACCAAAACCGAGTGCAATTACCAATATTATTGCAGCAATTACACTACCAATAAAAGCTTTACTTTTTAAAAAATTCAAAAATTCCATAATTCCATTTTAAACAAAGGTATGAATTGCATTATTAAAA
>WTKB01000214.1 GCA_011524575.1 Aquimarina sp. | reverse complement strand
GTCGGATTTGAAATTGTAAATGGAAAAGTAACGGAAAAAGTTATTGTTTTTCATCCTTCATTCAGAAAAAATATAAAAGGGTGGGATATTATTGAATCTGAACATTTAGACTTCTTTGACTTTATGCAAAAAAGAGTATTGCCAGAAATGAAAGAATGGATTCCTCATGATGATTTAAACGATTATTTGTAAATTTTGTGTATGCTAAAATCAGAATTTGTAACAAATATTTTAGAACTTCTCTTAGATGGAGATAAAGAGGTAATAAATGCAAAATCACAATTAAAATATTTAATTGAATCTGATTATGAATATACAGGTTCAGGAGTTTTTATTGGGTTTAAACATAATATTGGAATTAAAAAATATAAGATTAAGGAAAGTAATTTGATTCTGAGTGGTGTTGATATTAAATCAACTGAATTAGAAATAGGAGCAGATTGCACTTTATTTTTTTCAGATGGTTTAATTGACAATCTTGAGATTTGGTCTTTTTGCGGTAAATATCCAGATAGAGAATTAAATAATTACGAATTAACTCAAGTATGGGAAAATTCACCTGAAAAGAAAATAATAGTAAATAAAACCTGTGGCTAACACAGGCTATAAGTAATGCGGGTGTAGTTGTTTTGTCGAGGTTTTGGTGTTTTATTCCGCTCGCAATTTTTATATTTGTTTAAGATAATAACAAATCAAAAAAAGGCTCACTGTGTCAGTGTTTAATTGAGGTTTTGGTGTAAAAACCGCACTACCCATAGCCAAATCGTTAGCATTAATTACCTTTAAAAATATGAGAGGTTTACATATTATCCTTTTTTTTATAGTCGTTAAAAGTTTTTCACAAACACCAACTATTAATAAAATATCAACAAGTATTGTAAGTAAAAGTGATTATGAAAACTTAATGCTTTACAAAGCTAAATTTTTACAATATGAAAACAGTTGCTATTTATATCTTAAAGGATTTAAACGTGATGGCTCAGAAATATTAGTACTTAATGAAAATCTAGATTTAACTGATAAATATAAGATTAAAGGTTTAGATTATAATGGAACACCAAAATTATTAGTTAATTACGAAGGTGTTTTTTTTATACTTTATCATGATGGAAAAAAAATTCACGTAGCTACTCTAAATTTAAAAACCAAAAAAATAAATAATTTTGAATTTAACACGAGTATAAAAACTAAATCAGTTTTCGAATACATTCCAATGAATGATTGCTTTTTAATTGCTTACTATAATAAAAAGCAAAATGATAAAATTAGTTTTTGGAAATATGAATTTGATAGTATGAAAATTACAGGACAGCATGTATCTGTAAGCAATACAAAATCTGAGAATGAATTTTACGACTCCAGCAAAAAAATACTTACACTATCAAATAATTCCGAAAACACAACAAACTTAACAGTTATTGATCTGATTAATTTTAAATCTAAAACATTTAATTATAATTTCAATAATAACATAAACTCTAACAACTTATTAAAAAGTAAGATTTACAACAAAAAGCTTATTCAAGTAAGTAAAGAACCTGATGATTTGAATATTAGAATATATCCAAATTACCTTAACAGTAGAGTTTTTAAAGATTTTAAAATTAATGAACAGAATATCAATTATTATTCAAGAAAAAACGGGTTTTCAAAAAAAAATGTATTAAGTGTTGATGATTTTTTAACTAAAATCAAAGGAGCAGATAAAATTAACTTAGAAAGCTTCATAGTTAATAACAAGCTATCTCTTTTTATAGAGATGAAAGCCTGGCAACAAGGTCCTGATTTTTCAGGAGCAGGAGGTATTATACATTCTTCAGGACGTGAAATTTCTTTAGGAACAGTAAAAACAACGTTTACCGAAGGGAAACTTCTTCCTTATGATGGTAATACACCGAATGAAACATTAAAAAAAATAATGAACGATGTTGATGGAGATTTAATTATGTCCACACATTTTGAGTATAATGGAAGAGTATATTTAACTTATTATGACATAAATAGCAAATCCCAAATTATTACAGAATTTTTCAGATAAAAACTAATGCTAACAATGGCTATGATTAATGCGGTCTTGAGTGCTAGCCGAAACGGTTGCTGATTTGCATTGTCGCAAAAGCTTTTTTTCTTATTTTTAAACTCAAACTAAAAAGCGTACAAAAGCTTTTACTTGTGCTAGGCTTGAAATTCCTTGAATTTCTGCACCGCACTACCCATAGCCAAATCGTTA
>WTKB01000169.1 GCA_011524575.1 Aquimarina sp. | reverse complement strand
AGCTTTAATTCAAGCTATGGAACGCATTCCCTTACATCAACGTAAAAAGGTAAAAAAAGTAACGATTGCACGGATAACCAAAAAAAGATCAGTACTCCTTTTTAAATTACACCCTTCAATTGAAAAGGCTTATAAACATACATTAGCCTTCAGAAATATCTATGAACAAAAATCTAAGAAAGAAGCAAAAGTCAAGTTCAAAGAATGGATCGAAAAAACAAAGGAGTTAGGCTTGAAGAATTTCAATACAGCACTTAGTAACATAAAATATTTATCTTTGGTTCTCAAAAAATAAAATATTTAAACTAAAAAACTATGAGAGATTATTTAGATGCACATGATGATTTCAGGAGAGTAAACCCTAATGCCACTTTAAGGCAGGCTGTTAATTTTGCAACTTCAGAAACCTCTGTTAGTAATAATTTTAGAGGTTATACGACACAAGCGTTAAGAGAATTTGAGCAAGCAAGACTACAAAGACAAAAGGATGTTCTTAATAAAAAAATGGTCTCTTTAAAAAAATTTCTAGATGATTTTAATAAAGGTTATGTTTTAGAAGTAGAACGTTTTGCAGTTATCCTAAGTCCTATTCGTATATTAAAACACAGATTAGAGAGTTTAGAATCGTTAGATAAACAATTGGAAATTCTAAGACAAGAGGGTGCTGAAACGAATCAAGGAAGAATAAAAATGTTGGAAAAAAAGAAAGAAAGAATCAATAAATTTTTAGAAGAAAATAAGGATTTGGTTTCTAGCTTTAAACATTTTGAAGAGGTTATGTCTACAGAAAGAGTAGGTGTATTAAGAAGACATTTCCCTAGAACGGCACAAGAATATCTTAGTCGTCATACAGTTACACTTGATGGTAATTATAATAGGTTTGCACTTATGTCTACTGTTGCTGCTATTAATAGAGCTTCTCATAAACTAGCTCAAGAAAAGCTTGAACGTAGTTTTGATGGCATAGATAGTCGATCTTATTCTCGACCAACATTGCAGCTTAATAAAGGGGCTAAGGCTAGTTTAGGACAAGGAACTGCTAGTGCATCTAAGTTGGGTCGTTCTATGTCAATGGGATAGATTGATATATAGGATAGCTGGTAAGTATAGTAATTAAAAGGTATTCTATGATTAAGTACTTAGAGTTAGAGCTTGTTTAAACTAAATACAAACTGTAATTCAAAAGTTTAAGGTTTTGGTTTACTTTTAAATGATGCGTATATCGAGATATCACGGCTTGTTCATAAAAAATAAATGCATATCCTATATCTAGATATTTGTTTCGATTTAACTTTTTTTTCGCAAAAAAAAGTTACAAAAAAAGGCTTTTTAAGGTGACCGCAAAAGAGAACTCGCTCTTTCAGGCTCAAACAGCCTTTTGCTCACTTCTAAAAATCAAAACATTAACTTCATCAATAAATTGATAAAATTTTATGAACAAGCCGTAATCGAGATATATAAATCTTTTTAAAGTGATCTAAAATCAAAAACTTGAATATAACTCCTAAGGAATACTTTTGTAGCGCTACTTAAAAGAAAAAAACGGGTACTAAATAACTCTCATAGCTAATAATGTAGAGGCCCATACAATTACTGATGAAATAAATATCCCAATACAATTAGCCCAAAAGGCTTTATTTGTATTGATTTTAAGAATAAACGAAGCAATAGTTCCTGCATATACACCTGTTCCTGGTACAGGTAGCATTACAAAGAAGATAAGTCCCCAAAAGCCATATTTCTTAATTTTGTCTTTAGTACCTTTTTTAGCCTTTTGTGCCAATTTAATAGCATATATTTTATACCATTTCCATTTTAATAATTGCTTATTTACATTATTTAAAAAAAATAGCATTAACGGAAAAACCAAAACATTAGCCAAATAACAGACTATAAAAACTAGATAAATATTAACACCTTTAGAAATACCATAGGGGATTCCTACTTTAGCTTCACCTAAAGGCGATATACTCCATATTCCTGATATAATAAGATCTTCAATCATAATACTGCAAAGTTAATCAAACATTTATTTGATTAACTTTTTTTTAAAAATTTTATAACAATAATGATTTAGAGCTTGTTTAACCTCCCCCAACTTACTGTAATCCTAATTAGTACTATAAAACGGTATATTTGAATGGGTTCTAATTTAATTTTTCTCTCTTTCTAGAGAGCCACACATATTGCCTGTATCTTTGGTGAAAAAAAGTCATGAATAAAGTTTTTTGGTT
>WTKB01000014.1 GCA_011524575.1 Aquimarina sp. | reverse complement strand
AATCAGATATTATTCATTATATTACTTCATCAAAAGTAGTTTTTTAAACTTACAAAAAGAAATATTTCTTATAAGAGATCGAAATATATCAAACAAAAAAAACGGTTAGCAATTCTTACCAAGAATCACTAACCGTTTTTTTTTGTAAATTCTATAAAAAAGAAAATTACTTAATCAACTCAAAACTTCTTTGTAAGAATTGTGTTAGCTCCTCTCCTTTTAATAAATTCTGAGATAATTTTGCTAAGTCTAAAGCTTGCTTGATAATGGCAGCTCTTTGCGTTTCGTCTTCCGTAGCGTTGATGGTTTCAATCAAACTATGGTTGGCATTTACCACTAAGTTGTAAGTTTCTGGCATGCTTCCAAACATATTCATACCACCACCACCTGTTTGCTGCATCTCTTTCATACGACGCATAAACTCTGGTTGCGTGATAATAAATGGTTGCGTAGCACTGTCCATAGCCTCTACCTGTACTTGATACGTCGCTTTTGGTACTACAGCTTCAATGTTGGTTTTTAATGTTTCTTTTTGCTCATCACTAAGTTTAGAAATCACATTATCATCTTTCTTGATTAAGTTATCAATATGATCTGCATCTACACGAGCAAAAGTAGTGTTCTCATAAGTAGTTTCTAACTTTTGGATTAAGTGAGGTACAATAGGAGAATCTAATAATAACACCTCATAGCCTTTTTGCTTTGCGGTTTGTACATAACTGTGTTGCTCATCTTTGTGTGATGCGTAAAGTACTACCAGTTTACCATCTTTATCGGTTTGAGCAGCAGCAATCTTTTCTTTCAACTCCTCAAAAGTAAAGTATGCTCCATCTGTAGTTGGATACAATGCAAAGTTTTTCGCTTTGTCAAAAAACTTCTCTTCAGAAAGCATTCCGTACTCAATCACTACCTTGATATCATTCCATTTCTGTTGGAACTCCTCACGGTTGTTTTTAAAGAGCGAGTTCATTTTATCAGCTACTTTCTTAGTGATATAGCTAGATATTTTCTTCACCGCTCCATCTGCTTGTAAGTACGATCTAGATACATTCAATGGAATATCTGGAGAATCAATCACCCCACGTAACATGGTTAAGAACTCAGGAACAATTCCCTCTACATTATCTGTTACAAAAACTTGGTTTTGATATAACTGAATGCGATCTTTTTGCATTCCCATATCTGGACTCAGTTTTGGGAAATACAAAATACCCGTAAGATTAAATGGGTAATCTACATTTAGGTGAATATTAAATAATGGCTCGTCAAATTGCATCGGATACAACTCTCTGTAGAAGTTCTTGTAATCTTGATCTTCTAGCTCTGAAGGTTGCTTAGTCCACGCAGGATTTGGGTTATTGATAATATTATCTACCTCTTGTGTTGGAGCAGGATCATCTTCTTTAGCACCTTCTGGCTTTTCTAAAGTTTCTGTACGAGTACCAAACTTAATAGGCACTGGCATAAACTTATTGTACTTTACAAGAAGTTCTGAAATTTTTGCATCTTCTAAAAACGAAGCTTCATCTTCTGAGATATGCAAAATAATCTCTGTACCACGAGTGGTTTTATCATGCGGTTCAAGGGTAAAAGTAGGTGATCCATCACAAATCCAGTGTGCTGCAGGAGCATCTGTATGAGATTTTGTAATGATTTCTACTTTATCTGCTACCATAAAAGCCGAATAAAAACCAAGACCAAAATGCCCAATAATTCCAGAATCTTTAGCTCCGTCTTTATACTTTTCTAAAAACTCTTCAGCTCCAGAAAAAGCTACTTGATTGATGTATTTTTCTACTTCTTCTGCACTCATACCAAGTCCTTGGTCGATGATACGAAGTTGCTTTGCTTCTTTATCTACCTGAACTTCAATAAAAGGAGTACCATACTCCGACTTTGACTCTCCAATATTACATAAATGTTTTAATTTTAGTGTAGCATCTGTAGCATTAGAAATAAGCTCACGTAAGAAAATCTCGTGATCTGAGTATAAAAACTTTTTGATGAGTGGAAAGATATTTTCCACGGAAACATTAATAGTTCCTGAAGCCATAATAAAAGGTATGTTTAAAAATAATTCTAAAATTTTAAATCAAGATTTATTAGATTAAAAGCTTTTCTTTATTAAAAAGACTATAAACTAAAAACTGATTTAATATACCTACCTCTAGTCAAAAAAAATACCAAAGCAAAAAAAGATGTCAATTTGACAAAACACTATGCCAATATTACAAC
>WTKB01000373.1 GCA_011524575.1 Aquimarina sp. | reverse complement strand
ATACTAACTACTTTTTACCAAGTATCTTTTGATATCCATCTAGGTCTTTCACTATTTCTTTGGCAGCATGCACCTGTTTACTATAAAGCAAATCGTATTCATACACTCCTTTTTTATAGAAATAACGTTTGATAATTTCCTTCTTTAGGAGTTCTTTTATATGATCAGAATATACTAATAAAGCTTCTTCCTTATAGGTTTGTATTTCAGATTGTGCATTAGACACCCATTTTTTTAAAGTAGGTCCTAATTCTTCTTTTTCTGCTTGATAAAACGTTTTATCAATAAGCTCTTCCGTCTTAGTTTTAAAATCAAAATCATTAGTTTTCAAATACTTCAAAAAATCCTTGTAATCTTTATCTGTAAAGGAAAAGGAAGCTAAATCTTTCACTTTATTCTTGTAATAATAATTTGTAGCATAATTAAAAATCCAATGATCTTTTTGAAGTGCTTTTACAACAGGATTTTTCTTTACCGATCCCACAACAATATCTGGGAGCACTCCTCCTCCATCAAAAACAGAACGCTTTGAATGAATTGTTTTAAATTCTTTGTAATCGGAAGTTTTAACTCTTGAGGGAGTATTATCAATAGCTCTATTCCAATAATCTAACGCCTGTACACATCTCCCAGAAGGAATATAATACCTAGAAGTTGTTACCTTTAACATGGTATTATATTTTAACTTTTGCGTATTTTGAACAAGTCCTTTTCCAAAACTACGAGCACCTACAATAACCGCTCTATCTAGGTCTTGAAGGGTTCCTGAAACTATTTCACTAGCTGATGCACTACGCTCATTAACCAAAACCACTACGGGTATATCTTTATCTAATGGAGCTTTTGAAGTATTGTATTCTTTGGTATAAGAATCAATCCATGACTGTGTATATACCACTCTAATACCTTTATCTATAAACATATTACAAATATGTACGGCTTCTTTTAATAATCCTCCTGGGTTTCCCCTTAAATCTAAGATAATTCGATCTGCGCCCTTAGCTTTTAATTCTTTAAAAGCTGCAATGGTTTGAATAGAAGTTTTTTTGTTAAATTTTTTCAAAACAATATAGCCGATGTTTCCATCTAGTAATTGATAAAAAGGAACCGCATCAATAGAAATACTTCCTCTAGTAACCATCACTGTTTTTTCTTTACCTTGTCGTAAATAAGTAATGCTTACATCAGACCCTATTTTCCCCTTGAGTAAATCTGAAGCTTTACCTTTATGTTTAGCAATTTCAATATCATCTATTTGAATAATTTGATCTCCTGCTTTCAAACCCGATTTATCAGCAGGATACCCTTTATAAGGTTCAGAGATTAACAATTTATCTTTTTGCTTATGAATCTTTGCACCAATACCCGAGTATTGCCCACTATTTCTAATTTTTGAGGCTTCTACATCTTGCTCTGTCCAAAACTTTGTATAGGGATCTAAATCTTTGGTAATAGCCCCTATAGCTTTATCAATTAAATCCGCAGGGTTTAACTCATTTAGATAATGCTGATTGAGTTTTCCGAAAAAAGCAACAAAAACCTCAATTTGTTTACTTACCTCAAAACCACTTGTATTTATAAAACCTAATGGTGAAAAAGAAAACAGTAAAAAACTAATAATTATAAGACTATAACGTTTCATGAAGAGTACTTGAAGTAAATGATTCTTTAATAGCTAACTTTTCAGCGAGTTTATCCATAAGGGCACCTATTTGAGTATAATTAGGCATTTCTTTTCCTATAAAGATAAACATATACAAAAACCTTTGGTTAGATAAAGGCGTAAAAGACGATTTCTTTTTGCGAAAAGCCTCTCTCATAAGACGTTTAATGTAATTACGATCAACAGCCGTTTTAAATCTTTTTTTACTCACTGAAAAACTGACTTGAAAATCATAATCTAAATCCTTTTTTGGTAGATACACCAAAAGTAAAGGAAATGACTTAATAGATTGCCCTTTATCAAAAAGTTGAGAAATATCCTTTTTACTACTTAAAATATGACTTTTAGAAAGTTTTTGATTCATTAAATGTAAATGTAAAAAGACTAATTAGAAAATACTTTTTTATTAAACAGTAATAATAAGGTTACTCCAACACAAATAGCAGAATCTGCAACATTAAACACTGGATCAAAAAAAGAAAAATGCGTACCTCCTACAAAGGGAATAAAATCAGGCAAAATGCCATCATATAACGGAAAATAAAACAAATCAACCACCTTACCATAAAAAACAGGAGCATACCCACCAGAATCTGGAAAAACAGGAGCAAGCTTCCCGTAACTATCTCCAAATATTCTTCCATAAACTACAGAATCTATAATATTACCTAATGCTCCAGAGAATATTAAAGAAATACATATAATAAGTAAATTGGGTTCTTTTTTTAGTAAACTGTCACGAAGCCAATATCCGATTCCAAAAATGGCAAAAATGCGAAAAATACTCAGAAACAACTTACCATATTCACCTGGAATTTTTGCCCCCCAAGCCATCCCTTCATTTTCAACAAACAAAATCTTAAACCACGGAAAAACTGTTACTGATTCTCCTAGTATAAAATGAGTTTTAATATAAATTTTTGAAAGTTGGTCTATTAATACCACTAAAATTATTAGAAAAACAGCTTTTTTAGTATTCATTTATAAGAGGTACTTTATAAGTATATTAATAAAAAAACCTTACAGGTCTTTTAGAGCTTGTTTAAACTAAATACAAACTGTAAACCAAGTCTTTAAAATATTGGATTACAAAAAGTAGTGAGTTTAAACAAGCTCTTAATAGTTGAAAATCCAAAAACGCTTTCAAAAAAACTTTTTTTGAAAGCGTTTTTAAGAATCTATTTAGAGCTTACTATATATTTTAAACAAGGTCTAACATAGAAATAATACTAATTTCTATTGGTTCTTTCTCTTGGCTTTTTTAGCCTCTATACTCAATGTTGCATGAGGAACTAGCTTCAAACGCTCCGGATTAATTAATTTACCTGTTTCACGGCATATACCGTAAGTCTTATTTTCTATACGCCCTAAAGCATTCTTTAGATCACGAATAAACTTTTCTTGACGTATAGCAAGTTGTGCATTTTTCTCTTTAGACATTGTTGCACTACCCTCTTCAAAAGCTCTAAACTGTGGTGAAGTATCATTTGTACCGTTATCTCGGTTATTTAAATACGAACTATTTAAAGTCTTGAGATCTTTCTTTGCAGAAGCAATTTTATCTAAAATAAGTAATCTAAATTCTTCTAAGTGCTCATCTGAAAAGCGCACTTTGTAACTACTTTCTATTGGTTCTAAAGATTCCATAATCATGATGTTTTAAAGTTAAACTTTTTGAATTTCAATCTCCGTTTCAATGGCATCAAAAGCAATACTTATTCCCTTTTCTAAGGTAGATTTAAAATATATATCATTAGCAAGTGTTTCTGTTTTGATATATGCATCATTGGAAAGCACCGCAGTTTTTAATACCTCATGATCTTTTATGAATATTTTAATTCTATCGGTAACTTCAAGGTTTGTATCTTTTCTAATATTCTGTACTCTGTTCACTATTTCTCTAGCAATACCTTCATGGATAAGTTCGGGAGTTAATGTAATATCTAAGGCAACGGTAACTCCATGATTAGAAGCTACCAAATAACCTTCAATGTCTTCTGAATATATTTCTACATCGCTGATTTCTAAATATATAGCATTTCCATCTAAATCAAAAGAAAAATTACCATTTGTTTCAAATTCAGCTATTTGATCCTTAGAAAAATCTTGAATTTCTGCAGCAATTGCCTTCATTTGTTTTCCAAATTTTGGACCAAGTGCTTTAAAATTAGGTTTAATCTTCTTCACTAACACATTAGAAGCATCGTCTAGAAGTTCAATATCTTTAACATTAACCTCACTTTTAATCAGTTTTGAAACCGATTCTATTTCTATTCGCTCTTCAATATTTCGTACAGGAATCATCACTTTAGAAAGTGGCTGCCTTACTTTAATTTTTTGTTTTTGCCTTAAAGAAAGTACTAATGAAGAAACCGTTTGGGCTTTACTCATTTTCTGCTCTAAAGCACTATTTATTAATGAAGTATTTGCAACTGGAAATTCTGATAAATGTACACTTTCCAATCCATTTTGAGATGGACATACTTTTGTGAGATCTTGATACAATCTATCCATAAAAAATGGAGCTACAGGTGCTGATAATTTACTCACAGTTAATAAACAGGTGTAAAGCGTCTGATAAGCAGATATTTTATCTAATTCATAAGCTCCCTTCCAAAAACGCCTACGACACAAACGTACATACCAGTTACTTAAATTCTCTTGTACAAAGTCTGAGATTGCACGAGTTGCTCGTGTAGGTTCATAATCAGCGTAAAAGGCATCTACTTTTCCGACAAGGGTATGTAATTCACTTAATATCCATTGGTCAATCTCTGGACGGTCTGTAAGTGGAATTTCAGCTTCTTGATAGGTAAATCCATCAATATTTGCATATAAGGCAAAGAAGGAATAGGTATTATAGAGTGTTCCAAAAAACTTACGACGTACCTCCAAAATACCTTCTGGATCAAACTTTAAATTATCCCAAGGATTGGCATTTGAGATCATATACCAACGCGTAGCATCCGGACCATGAGTATCAAGAGTATCAAAAGCATTTATAGCATTTCCTAAACGCTTAGACATTTTCTGTCCGTTTTTATCTAGGACAAGACCATTTGAAACTACATTTTTATAAGCAACATCATCAAAAATCATGGTTGAAATCGCATGAAGCGTATAGAACCAACCACGTGTTTGATCGACACCTTCGGCAATAAAATCAGCTTTACGTCCGCCTGCTTCTACTTCAGATTTATTCTCAAACGGATAATGCCACTGAGCTGTAGGCATAGCTCCAGAATCGAACCACACATCGATAAGATCACTCTCTCGTTGCATAGGTTTACCTGAGTCAGAAACAAGAGTAATGGCATCTACTATATTTTTGTGCAAATCGACTTTAGCATAATTATCTGATGACATATCACCAACTATAAAGTCAGCAAAAACATCTTGTTGCATTAATCCTGCAGCTACTGCTTTTTGCATCTCATTTTTCAACTCCTCTATAGAACCAATAACTTTAGCCTCAGAACCATCTTCGGTTCTCCAAATAGGTAATGGAATGCCCCAATACCTAGAACGAGACAAATTCCAATCGTTGGCATTAGCAAGCCAATTTCCAAAACGTCCTTCTCCTGTAGCTTTTGGTTTCCAATTGATACCTAAGTTTAGATCGTACATGCGATCTTTTACATCTGTTACTTTTATAAACCAAGAATCTAACGGATAATACAACACAGGTTTATCCGTACGCCAGCAGTTTGGATAACTATGTACGTATTTTTCTACCTTGAAGGCTTTATTTTCAATTTTTAATTTAATGGCAATTTCTACATCTACTGATTTATCTGGAGCTTCCCCCTCATTGTAGTACGCATTTTTAACGTACTTACCTGCAAACTCTCCTACATGACTAGTGAATTTCCCTTGTAAATCTACTAAAGGTACTAAGTTATCATTCGTATCTTTTACAAGCATTGGAGGTATAGGAGGTGTCGCTTGTTTAGCAACAAGAGCATCATCTGCTCCAAAAGTAGGAGCAGTATGTACAATACCTGTACCATCTTCTGTAGTTACAAAATCTCCTAAAATTACTCTAAAAGCATTTTCAGGATTTTCTGCCGGAAGGCAATAGTCTAACAATTGTTCGTAACGAATACCTGTAAGATCTTTCCCACTAAAAGAAGCAATTTCACGATAAGGAATTACTTTATCTCCTGCACTGAAATTCGTAAAATCTTCATCAGTCGCTTCAGCATTAAATTTTTTACCAGCAAATTGTTTTGCTACTAAATTTTTAGCTAGTACAACTTTTATCGGTTCAAAAGTATATTGGTTAAAAGTTTCAACTAATACATATTCAATCTTTGGACCTACTGTTAAAGCGGTGTTACTTGGTAATGTCCAAGGCGTAGTTGTCCATGCTAATAGATGAATTTCTCCAAACCCTTTTAAAAAATCTGGAAGTGTACTTTCTACTGTTTTAAACTGAGCTACTACCGTAGTATCGGTTACATCTTGATAGGTTCCAGGCTGGTTCAACTCATGAGAACTCAACCCTGTTCCTGCCTTTGGCGAATACGGCTGAATGGTATAGCCTTTATAGATTAAATCTTTTTTATATAACTCCGAAAGTAACCACCACACAGATTCCATATATTTAGAATCATACGTAATATAGGCATCATCCATATCAACCCAATAACCTATTTTTTCCGTGAGGTCACTCCACACATCCGTGTATTTCATTACCGCTTCTCGGCAAGCTTGGTTATAATCTTCTATAGAAATTTTAGTACCAATATCTTCTTTGGTAATTCCTAATTGTTTTTCTACACCAAGTTCCACTGGAAGTCCGTGTGTATCCCAACCTGCTTTACGTTTTACTTGAAAACCTTTTTGGGTTTTATATCTACAAAAAATATCTTTAATAGAACGTGCCATAACATGATGTATCCCTGGAAGACCATTAGCCGAAGGAGGTCCATCAAAAAATACAAAAGGTGTTTTTCCTTGACGTGAAGTAATACTTTTTTCAAAAATCTGTTTTGATTTCCAAAACGCTAAAACTTCTTTTGCCACATTAGGCAAGTCTAAACCATTATATACTGTAAATTTTCCGTTCATGTGTATGGGACGCTATATGATTTTTTTTAAAAATCAAAATTTGTTGGAGCGAAAATACTTATTTTTTATTTTATCTACTAGTGCTTCTTTGAACGAAATGATTTAAACTTTTCTGATGGAAGTAAAAAATAGTTGTTTATTGGAGCTTGTTTAAACTCCATATAAACTGTAATTCAAAAGTTTGCCTTTAAGAGCTTGTTTAAACTCACTACTTCCTGTAATTTAAAATTTTAAGAACTTGGATCACTTTAAAAGGACTTACATATCTCGATATGTGCATCATTTTAAAGTAAACCAAAACCTTAAACTTTTAAATTACAATTTGTACCCCTGATGGTCCTAGTTTGTAGCAAAAGCTAGCGCTAGTTTTTAACTAGTGCCGACAACTATTGGCAAGTGCAGTTTTTCAAGCTTTGCATGGCTGAAAATTTGTTGTGCATTCTGTGTGGGTACTAGTTAAAAACTAGCACTAGCCGTTGTTAGTTGATAAACTAGGACTAGCGGGGGATGGGCATCCTCACATAATTATTAATCCTAAATAATTGAAAAAATGCTAAGAATAGAAAATGCAATTTTATTAAATCAATATGCACAAGGTTTAATAGATTCTGATATTATAGTAGATTATTTTTTAAAGTTAGATATTTTTGATAAAAGAAATTATCTCAATGAAATTAAAGCTCTTATCTTTCAAAATAAATCAATAAAATCAGATGTACCTACTGCTATAATTGAAAGTAATTTGAAGCCAACTTTTACTCCTTGTGTTTTGATATTAAAAGGCGAGTTAAATATTCAACTACGAAAAATAATAAATATGCCTGAACAAGAGATGAAGAAAAGTTTATTATTGATACTTGGTTTGTTTAAGGTTTCATACCTAAGGAATTTCTCATTAGAAAAAGATAACCCTAATAAATGGTGGTATTGGGATTTATCAGATCGTGGAAAAATAAACAATATACTTGAGATGTTTAATTAGTCTATAATCCAATTATTTGCCCCTGATGGTCCTAGTTTGTAGCAAAACTGCTAGCGCTAGTTTTTAACTAGTG
>WTKB01000148.1 GCA_011524575.1 Aquimarina sp. | reverse complement strand
TTTTATAACTTGTTTAAAGGCACTCTAAAATTGTTTTTTTAGGGTGCTTCTTTTTAATTTAGAAATTATAATTTATTAGCGTTGTAAAAAGTTTTTATAGCGTCAATTTTTTGCAAAATATGGAACACATTCTTCAACACTTTATTGATAATACTCCTGAACTTTTAAATTTTTTAGCTGGTTATTTTCCTGAAGCTGAATTCACGGGAGCTTCGGATCAACAAATTATTGCACATTATATTTCAACAAATAATAAAGAAACGGTTTTGCAGGTTCAAAAGGAACTTGAAGGCCTAAAAGGTGATACTGAAACTTTACAATTTATATCAAGAGAAATAAATAGACATTTTGAAACTACTCCAGAAACATGGGATTGGGTAATAAAAATTAAAGAAATGTATGCTTTAAAAGTAGCTGAGGTTGATTAATACCAATTCTTGTTTGAAATTATCGTAGAGCTAAAATGATGATTTTTTGCTTTATACAAAATATAAAAAGAAGGCATAGCCGTAGCTACGGTTTGTTTTTCTATTGAAGTAGAAAGTAAAAAAGGGCGTTTTATTACGGTCATTTAAAATGAGTATTGGTATAAGTTAAATTCTTATTAAAAAAGGGTTTACTTAAGCCTTAAAAAAGGACTATCTTCGTAAAACTTTTATGAAAATAGTAGCGCAAATAAAAGCCCCGATTTTACATGAAATGGAAACTTTTGAACAAAAGTTTACCCATTCTATGACTTCAAAAGTGGCGCTGCTAAATAGAATTACACATTATATTGTAAAGCGAAAAGGAAAACAAATGCGTCCTATGTTTGTGTTTCTAGTTGCTAAAATGCTTGACGATTCTAATGAAATTAATGAGCGTAGCTATCGAGGAGCCTCTGTAATCGAATTGATCCATACTGCTACATTAGTACATGATGATGTCGTAGATGATTCTAATATGCGACGTGGTTTTTTCTCCGTTAACGCACTATGGAAGAACAAAATTGCAGTATTAGTTGGTGACTACCTACTTTCAAAAGGACTACTTTTATCTATAGACAACGAAGATTTTGACCTACTCAAAATTATCTCTGTTGCAGTACGTGAAATGAGTGAAGGAGAACTTCTACAAATCGAAAAAGCTAGAAGACTTGATATATCCGAAGAGGTTTACTTCGATATCATACGACAAAAAACTGCTACTCTTATAGCTGCTTGCTGTAGCTTGGGTGCTGCATCTGTAAAACCAGATAGCGAACACGTTGAAAGACTTCGTAAATTTGGAGAACTTATTGGAATGGCATTCCAAATTAAAGATGATTTATTCGACTATGGTAGCACAGCTATTGGTAAACCAACAGGGATTGATATCAAAGAACAAAAAATGACACTTCCTCTCATTCATGCTATTAATATAGCTAGTCCTGAAGATAAAAAATGGCTAATCAATTCCGTAAAAAACCACAACAAAGACAAAACTCGCGTAAAAGAAGTTATTCAAAAAGTAAAAACACTTGGCGGACTTCAATATGCTATTACAAAGATGGATACCTATAAAGACGAAGCCCTATCTATATTAAAATACTACCCTAATAGTGAATATAGAGAGGCACTAGAACTTATGGTAAACTACGTAATTGAACGTAAAAAATAACCCTTCAACCACTAAAAAAAGCCAAAAGACATAAAAAACACGATATAAGACTAAAATAATCATACTAGGTATCTAAAATAAAATAGCTTTGTTATATACTATTTTTAAACTTGATACTTATGAAAAAAAACATCTTAATTTTATCCCTATTTGGTTTTGCACTAAATATGAGCTCACAAATTGCTGCTCCTAGTGGCTCAATAATCACAACTACTGCTGCAGACACTAACGTTGCTAATAGTATCGTGAATATTTCTATTCCTGAGGTAGCTATTTTAGACTTAGAAGCTAGTGCTGGAACTTCTATCACTCTTGGAGGAACAGCACCTACCGAAGCTGGGGAAGCTGTAGTATTTGGAGGAACAGATGACTCTATATGGCTAAACTACTCTTCAATTATAGGTAGTACAGAAACCACAAGAGATATCTCAGTTGCGATTACCGCAGGAACATTACCTGAAGGAATGGCATTAAAAGTAGTAGCTTCTGATGATGCAGGTAATGGTGATGGATCAATGGGTAATCCTACAACAGAAGTGTCTCTAACAAATTCAGCACAACAAATAATTACAGGAATTGGAAGTGCCTATACTGCTGATGGTGTAAAT
>WTKB01000362.1 GCA_011524575.1 Aquimarina sp. | reverse complement strand
CCTAATTTATTTTTAGGCAGCATTCCTTTTACTGATTTCTCAACGATTCTTTCTGGTTTTTTCTCAAGAACCTCAGCTGCAGTTAACGAACGCTGTCCACCAGGATATCCTGTGTGTCTGATGTATTGCTTCGCCTCCCATTTTTTATCTGAAGAAAATTTAACTTTCTCAGCATTAATTACAATTACGTAATCTCCACAATCTGCATGTGGTGTAAAACAAGGCTTGTGCTTTCCTCTTAATAGCTTTGCTATTACAGACGAAACACGTCCTAAAGTTTGTCCTTCTGCATCCACTAACAACCACTGCTTGTTAGAAGAAGCTTTGGTTGCAGAAAGGGTTTTGTAACTCAATGTATCCAAACTAATTCATTTTGTTAATTAAACATCTTACCTCTCAATTTATATAAAAGAGACCGCAAACTTACATTTTTCTTTTGAAAAAAGCAAGATAAGTTTACAGATCACAAGAGGTTATAACAAATATTTACTTAAAAAACAGTATTAGCACTTTTTTTAACACTTGTTTAAAGGGATTACAGGAAGTAGTGCCTTTAAACAAGTGCTTAATGAGCTTCAAGCCAATTTTCTCCTATACCTAAATCAATATCTAAGGGTACAGCAAGACTCACGGCACGCTCCATATATTTTTTAATCAAAGTTTTAACTTCTTCAAGTTCGGCTTTTGGAACTTCAAAAACCAGTTCATCATGAACCTGTAAGATCATTTTAGTTTGCAGTTGTTTATTTTCTAATTGCTCTTGAATTTGAATCATAGCAAGTTTAATAATATCAGCTGCACTCCCTTGTATAGGGGCATTTACTGCATTTCGTTCTGCAGCAGATCTTACCACAGCATTTGCAGAAGTAATATCTTTTAAATACCTCCTACGGTCTAGAATAGTTTTTACATACCCATGCTCTCGTGCATAGGCTACTTGCGAATCCATGTAGGTTTTAAGTTGCGGATAGGTGTTGTAGTAGCTTTCTATAAGTGCTTTTGACTCTGATCTGGAAAGGCTTGTTTGATTACTTAATCCAAAGGCAGAAACACCATAAATAATTCCAAAATTCACTGTTTTAGCATGACTTCTTTGGGTACGAGTGACTTCTGATATAGGTACATTAAATACTTCTGATGCTGTAGCTGCATGAATATCTTTGCCCTCTTTAAAAGCTTTTTGCATTGTTTGCTCACAGCTGAGTGCAGCGATAATTCGAAGTTCTATTTGGGAGTAATCTGCGGCAAGTAACACATGATTTTCATCTTTTGCCACAAAGGCTTTTCTTACTTGCTTTCCTCTAAGTGTTCTAATAGGGATGTTTTGTAAGTTCGGATTTTGAGAACTCAATCTTCCTGTAGAAGCTACTGTTTGTATATACTGCGTATGAATGCGTTTGGTTTCTGGGTGAACTTGTTTTGGTAAAGCATCTATGTAGGTATTTTTAAGTTTGGTTAGCCCTCTAAACTCCAAAACATTTCGAACAATTTTATGTTCTTCCTTTAAAGACGAAAGCACATCTTCACTTGTCGAATATTGTCCTGTTTTTGTTTTTTTAGGCTTTTTTAATAGTTGCATATTCCCAAATAATACTTCTCCAAGTTGTCTTGGTGATGCCACATTAAAAGTCATCCCTGCTTCTTCAAAAATTTCTTTTTTCAGGTTTTCAATATCTGCATCTAGATCTTTAGAAAGTCCTTCTAAAAAGGATACATCAAGATGAACACCTTCAAGCTCCATGTTGGCTAGAACCCTTAAAAGTGGAATTTCAATATTTATAAAGAGATCAAGGGTTTGTGTTTGTTTTAGCTCTTTATGGAATAATTGTGAAAGCTGTAAAACATTATCGGCTTTTTCTGCTAGATATTGACATTGTGTATTTAGGTCGAGATCTTTAAATTTTTTTTGATTTTTACCTCGTTTCCCTATAAAATCTTTTAAATCTTGGAGCGTATAGTTTAGATAGGTTTGTGATAAGATTTCTAAATCATGACGACGATCTGGGTTGATGAGATAATGAGCAATTAACGTGTCAAAAAGTTGATTTTTTACTGGGATTTTATAATTGCTTAATAGCTTTAAAGTATATTTTAGTCGTTGTCCTACAAGTAATACCTTTGTATCTTCAAAAAATGGAATAAAATCTTTTAGTAATTGACAAGCTTTTTCAAAATCATTTGGGATTTCTAGATAGTATCCTGTGCCTTTTTCCCAACTAAAAGCAATACCATCGATGGAAGCAAGTAGCGGATCTTCATGCGTGGTTTGCAAGGCGATACTTACTTTTTTTTGTCTGTAAAGTATTTTTAAAAATAGTTTTAAAGCAAGTGGTGTATCTAGAAATTGATACAAATGTGGTGTATTTTCTAGTGTTTGATTCCTATTTCCTTCTTGTAGGTTTGTTGTTTCATTGGAAGCTACAGGTGTATCAAATAACGAATACTGACCACTACCAGCTTCGTTATTAGATTCTTTTTTTACTTTATTAGTAGTATTAGAAGTAACAATAGTTGGAGCACTTGTAGTTATCGCGTTATCAGGTACCGAAGTTTTGAAGATTTTAGCAAACTGGGTTTTAATTCTTCTAAATTCTAAGGTGTCAAATATTTCCAGTACAGCTTTTTGGTTGGGTTGTTCCATTTTATATTTTGGAGCATCAAAGGTAACATCACAATCCAAGATAATTGTGGCTAGTTTTTTTGAAAGTAAGCCCAGTTCTGCGTTGGCTTCTACCTTTTCTTTCATTTTTCCTTTGAGGTCTTGCGTATTGGCAAGCAAGTTTTCCATACTCCCATATTTCGCAATAAATTTACGAGCAGTTTTATCACCAACACCAGGAAGACCAGGAATATTATCCACAGCATCTCCCATCATAGCTAAGTAATCAATAACTTGAATTGGTGAAGTTACATCAAATTTCTCTTGTACTTTGGCAACATCCCAAATTTCGATACCATTACCCATTCGAGCAGGGCGGTACATGAAAATATTTTCTGAAACTAACTGTGCATAATCTTTATCAGGTGTAACCATATATACTTGGAAACCTTCTTTTTCGGCTTGCTTGGCTAAAGTTCCTATAAGATCATCAGCCTCTACACCAAACTGTTCAATAATAGGAATATGCATGGCTTTTAAAATCTGCTGTATGTAAGGTACCGCAATTTTAATCGCTTCAGGAGTTTCATCTCTATTTGCTTTGTATTCAGGGAAATCTGCTACACGTTGCAAGCTGCCGCCTTTATCAAAAGCAACGGCTAAATAATCGGGACGTTCCTTAGAAATTAACTCTAGTAATGAATTTGTGAATCCCATAATTGCAGAGACATCCATTCCCGAACTGGTTATTCTTGGATTTTTAATAAACGCATAATACCCTCTAAAAATGAGTGCAAAAGCATCGAGCAGAAATAATTTTTTGTTTTGATTCACAAAAAGCTGTTTTTAAAGGTTAGTTGATAAAACACTATTACGTTTATATTGTATTAATAAACAGGTTAATATTGCGATATGATGAAGCTGAGTTAGCGCTTGTTTAAAGGGATTACAGGAAGTAGTAAGTTTAAAAAAGCTCTTACCACAATTTTTGATTGTTTTCTGATAAAGCCATTATTTTATTAAATACTTTTTTAGAAACTTTCCCTTTTTTAAAGGCTTCAACGTGTCTTTGGTGGTGGATATCAGTTCCTATAAAAGTATAGTATTCTTTATCTAGTAAGTGCAGTGCATTTTCTTTTACTTTAGCTCCATAGTAACCAACTGTAGCAAGTGCATTTAATTGAAACTTAACTCCATTGTTTAAGTAGTTTTCATAGTCATCTTTTAAATATAAATATCTTTCTGGATGTGCCAAAATGGGTTGGTAACCTTGGCTTTGCAGCTCAAATAGTACTGTTTCAAAGTTTTGTGATTTTCCTAAATAGGACATTTCTATTAGGATGTATTTATCAGCGAAGGTTAATAGATTTTCAGGAGTTTTTAAAAAAGGTTCAAAATCTTCATCAATCATATACTCGGAAGCAAATTTAAGGTTTATATGACCGAGTTGGTTTTGTTCTAAAGATTTAGATAGTATATCATGGGCATTTGCAATGCTTTCTTTGGTATTAGGGTGTTTTTTGCCCAGAGTATGTGGTGTAGCTATAATTTTATGAATACCTAACTCATCATAACTTTTAAGGAGTTCTATGGAAGTTTTAAGATTTGGAGCTCCGTCATCAATACCTGGTAAGAGATGATTATGAATATCTACTTTTCCATTAAAAGCTTCAGCAAGAGGTGTTTTTCTAAAAAAAAACATAGTATTTTATTTTTTTATTACCGAGCGTCAAAGAGCCTTTAAACAAACTCTTAATCACTTGTCTTAGGAAGAGCTAAGTCTATTTTATGTAATTCTATAATTCCTTCAAGTTTAGACGGATTACCAACAAGTAGTACCGTGATTTGATTAGAGTGCATTAGGTTTTTAGCATAGGTAGCCTTTTCATCACTTTTAATATATTTAGGGGAGGAGGTCATAATATCTTCAGGTGTAAGACTAAAGAACTTTTCCTGATATTCATTGATAGCTCTTCGAAGATCACCATCTGTTATGACACCTAGCACTTTGTCTGGAGTTCCTACAATTCCAATTCCTGCCCTTCCTTGATTGATTATGAAAATGACTTCACTCATCTTAGCTGTGGGTGTAATAAGAGGAAGTTTCTCCTCCGTCATGTAATTTTTAACCTTATTACTAAGTCTTTTTCCTAAATTTCCTGCTGGATGAAATTTGGAGAAATTATCAGCATTAAAGTTACGTCCTTCCATAAGAGCTACCATAAGAGCATCACCCATAACCAGTGTTAAGGTACTTGAAGTTGTTGGAGCTAAGTTCAATGGGCATGCTTCTTCAAATTGCCCAATACATAAAGGTATCGTTGCTTGCCGAGCTAAACTTGATTTTGGTTTACTCGTTATAGCGATTACAGGGATATTGTGCTCCTTTGTGTAAGGAAGTAGTTTAAGGATTTCAGGAGTTTCTCCAGAATTTGCTATAGCTAAAACACTATCATTTTTATCAATCATTCCTAAGTCTCCGTGTAGCGCTTCAGAAGGATGTAAGAAAAAACTAGGTGTACCTGTACTTGAAAATGAAGCCGCAATTTTACGCCCAATTAATCCAGATTTCCCCATACCAGTTACTACAACTTTTCCTTTAGTTTTTAAAAGTAATTCGGTTGCTTTGTTGAAGTTGTCATCAAATATATCTTGAATGCCTGATAGTGCTTCTTTTTCTATTTCTATTACTCTTTTGGCAATTTTTATATAGTCCATTATATTTATGAGAAAAGTAAAGTTTTTTACTTAAGAGCTTGTTTTAAACGAAATACAAGCTGTAATTTAAATTCTTAAAATTTTGTGTTATAGGAAGTAGTGTCTTTAAATAAGCTCTAAAATTGAAGAGGGTAAATCACTAAATTTTAATATGTTTTATAATTTCGTTGAATTCATATTTATCCTTTTCATCTTGGTGTGAGAAAATTAAATTTAAGAAAAAATCATTTTTTTTAATACTATAGCATTCTTGGTATACTTTTCCTGATTCACCTAGGTTTATAATTGTCCTTAGGAGTTTAAATTGCTTACCATTAATCACGACATCTCTTATAGGTTCAGATTTTGAATTGGGTGCCAGTTTTTTGATAAAGTCTTTAGAATATTTAACGTATTCCAGAGTGGTTTTTATCTCAGGGTTTGAAAATTTAGTTTGGTTATCTGCCATTATTAAAATATAGGGATTAAGCCCTTTGTGTTTTAGCTTTTCGTATTTGGTAACATGTAGTAAATGTGCCGTTTTTACACGATAAGCTGCTACCTGACCTTCAGGTAAAGACTCTCCACCACCAAGATTTTTAGGTAGTGAATTAATAATGATGTCATTTTTTTTTAGGCTATTATCGATATGCCAAGCCGGATTGAAGAATATTTTAAAATCAAAAAATTTATTATAATAAGAGCTTTCTTCCTTGTTAACTTTTCCAAAATCATAAACGGTTGGGACTTGAGGTTCTTTTGGTTTGCAATTAGTAAATGCAAGTATTAAAATACACAGATAAAAAAAATTCTTCATAATAATTAAATTTAGGTCGCTTAGAGCTTGTTTAAAGGGAATACAAACTGTAATACAAAAGTTTAAGATTTTGGTTTACTTTTAAATGATGTACATACCTAGAGAGATATGTAAGTCCTTTTAAAGTGATCTAAGTTCATAAATTTTGTATTACAGGAAGTAGTGAGTTCAAATAAGCTCTTAATGTTTGTAATTTTAAATTGAAAATTTAAACATTAAATGCACAAAAAAATACCGAGATAAAATACAAAAAAATATTTATTTTTTTACATAATAGATTTTGTTACACGCTAACAGGCATCACTAACATAGTGATTTCCTCTCCCTCCTCAAGTCCATCTATAGGAGATAAGATACCTGCTCTATTAGGTGATGACATTGTTAATTCTATATTTTGTGTATTTAGATTTGTAAGCATTTCTTGAAAGAAACGAGAGTTAAAACCAATTTCTATAGGGTCACCATGGTAATTACACTCTAATCTTTCTTCTGCTTTATTAGAAAAATCAATATCCTCTGCATAAATCGTAAGTCCAGAAGTATTAATCTTTAAATTGATTTGGTGCGTAGCTTGATTTGAGAAAATAGAAATACGTTTCACAGAACTTAAAAACAAATTTCTATCCATTGTGAGGATATTTGGGTTGTTTTTAGGTATAACGGCTTCATAGTTTGGAAACTTACCATCGATTAATCGGCATATAATCTCAGTATCTTCAAAAGTAAATTTAGCATTTGTTTGATTAAATGTAATGCTTACCTCAGTGTCATCGGTTGCAAGAATTCCTTTAATGATTTGTAAAGGTTTTTTAGGTACAATAAATTCTGCATTTTCAGAAGCACTTAAGTCTTTACGACAGTATTTTACAAGTTTGTGAGCATCTGTTGAAACAAAAGTTACTCTATCTGTAAAGAACTGAAAAAACACTCCGCACATTATAGGACGATGTTCGTCGTTACCAGTGGCAAATAATGTTTTTTGAATACCATTAGCAAGTACATGTGCAGGCAATACGACATTACTTGTTTGCTCTAGTTCAATATTTTCTGGAAATTCTTCTGCACTAGCATAAGCTAAGGAGTAGCTACCATTTGTAGAAGTAATTTTAACAGTATAGTTTTCTAAAACTTCAAAAGTAAGCGGTTGATCTGGAAAGGTTTTTAGAATATCTAAGAGAAGCTTTGCAGGAACGGCAATACTCAAGTCTTGATTTGCTTGGACAGTTATTTTTGTAGATATAGTTGATTCTAAATCTGAAGCAGCTACTTTTAGTATGGAGTCTTCAATTTTGAATAAAAAATGATTTAATATAGGTTGTGTGTTATTGCTGTTTCCAATAACACCACCAATTATTTGTAATTGTTTTAATAATATTCCACTAGATACTATAAAATTCATTTTTCATATTTTTTTTGCAAAGATAGTTTTTAAAGCCTTTTATAAACCACTTCTTTGAATCTTTTTATTCATAATTGGTTATATTAATTTGTAATATCTTTAAATTTAAAGCTTTTTTAAAGGGGATACAAACGGCTTTGTTGCAGGAATAAATTGGAAAACCTAAAAAATAAGTCTTGGGTTTTTTACTAAAGTTGCATTTATTTTTTGAATCCAAGTCAATTAATCTTTATAATCTGTTTTTTGTCTAAATAAATTAGAAATAGATGTATAGTTTTTAAAATGTAACCTTTGTTTTTAATTAAATTGTAA